>NZ_JBEXGU010000059.1:0-50125 GCF_040607515.1 Streptosporangium sp. NPDC005286
AGACCAACCCCGATCATGCGGCGGACCGCCTTCCAGGCCGCCGACTTGGCGCCAGGGATCTTCGCCGCGGCCTCGGCGGCCGCTTCGATCGCCTTGCCCCACCCCGCCCAGGTGTCCACCGTCCGCTGGAAACGCCGCCCGACGAAGAACACGATGGTGACCACCACGATAAGGGTCAGGGTCCGGGCGTTCGGGCTGTCCACGTCGCTCTCCTACCGGGGGAAGCAGGATCCTCGTCACTGCCGGGATGTCGGGAACCGTCAGAGCTGTGAGACGGCGAACACGATCATTGCGATCACGATGAGCGCCATGATCCGGCCGTCGGCACTTTCCATCAGATACCTCCAGCGTGGATACCCCCGCCTTCAGGCGGGGGAGGAAACGCGGCACGGTGCCGCGCTTCCGGATGGGTGGTGTAGCCGTAGCCGTCGGCTCGTTGGAGCAGGCGGACGTGGCGGTGGCCGATTCCCTGCACGGTGCCGTGCCGGGTGGTGATGTTGAAGCTTCCGGTGGTGCGGACCGCGACCCGTCCGGTGTGGACTCCGGCCTTCTTGCCGGTCGGGACGGTCGCGCGGACCAGGTCGCCGGTGGCGAACCCCTTGACCTGCTTGATCCGGGGCAGCCGCAGACGGGGGAAGCCGTAGCGGTCGGTGCGGGTACGGCAGTAAGTGCCGCGCCCGGTCGCCTTGACCACCAGGACCGTGGACGGCCAGGCGGTCACGGTGTCGAGCGAGCCGACGTGCAACGCGTCCAACGTGTGCGATTTGGCGGCGCCGGTACGGGAGCGGTTCCACTTCGTACGACCGCCGGAGGCGGCTGCCACAGGTAGGCCGGTGGCCTTCAGTGCCTGCCACAGTGCCCAGCGGGTGGTGTTGACGGCGGCGGCGTCGCGCAGCGGAGCCTTCGCCTGCTTGAGGATCTTCGTCAGGAGGGCGGGCTTGCCCTTGAGGAAATCCTCGATCGGAGTGGCGTTCTTGGCCTGGTTACACCGGATGCAGGCCAGGGCGAGGTTGCTGACGCGCTCGGAGCCGCTCCGGCTGCGGGGGTGGATGTGGTCGAGGTTGAGCGGCACACCGCTCACGCCGCAGTAGGCGCAGGTGCGCCTCCACTTGGCCAGCAGGTATTCGCGGACCTCGTACCCGGCCAGGGTGCCCTGCTGGTATTCCACCCCTTCGAGAGGCTTGCCCGCCGAGAGGGCGTGGGTGTCGAAGGAGACCTTCTCCACGTGGACGGCCGTGACGGGCGCCCACCGGGTCAGCCGCGCCACCTGCGACAGGGTGGTGTCGACGCAGTGTCGCAGGGACGGCGCGAGCCATCCCTTCGGTTTCGTGCGGTTGAGGAACCGGGGGGCGCGGTAGCGCAGGTTCCGGGAACGGCGGCCCCGGCGCAACGCGGCACGGGCGGTGAGCCTGTCGCGGATCCGCCCGCCCCGATGGTCAAGCTGAATGCTGTACAGGCCGGTGCGGCTCCCGCCATGGTCGGCGAACACGGCGAGGCCGGTGTGCTTGGAACCGGGGTCGATACCGACCTGCACGCCGTGGACGGTGGAGTCGGCGGCCACGCGGTCGCGCAGCCGGATGACGAACGGGGTGTGGCGGACCACCACCGCCCTACCGGCCGCCAGCAGACGACGGGCGCGGGCAGGGTGACAGGGGTCGAGCGGGTGGCCGCGGGCGTCCAGGACGAACACGACCGGGTGAACCTCACGGTTCGCTCTCTCGGACACCGCAGTGTCTTCAGGGTGACGCCGCGGCAGACGGGTGCCGTCTGCCGGGGTCTCCCCTCGCCCAGGTTCCACGCCGGTTACCGCGCTGAAGCGGTGTCCGCGTCCCGTTTCGTGCCCACCCTCGGGCGTGTCTGCTGACGCGGATTCCAGAGCAGCCCGCTGAGGAAGCACGGACTGGTGGGTCTGCTGACCTACGTGAAACGTAGTCAATCGAATGCACCTCCTTCAAGACGATCGACTTGGGCTGGTCAACGCGGGGCTATCAGTGCGCGGTGTGGCACCTCAAGCCCTGGCCTTTGGGCCAGGGTCGTTGACCGATGTACCCCTACCTGGAGAGAAGCGGGATTTCGTCACCAAGAGTAAGCTAATGACTACCAAAATTCCAGGCACCCTCTCCGATCTCCTAACTGGAACGATCCAGAGCTCCGGCCGGAGCGGTCGCCTGCCCCGGCGGCAGGTGGTCACGGGGCCTTGGCGCAGGTGGGGTGACAGAGGCGGCGGGCCAGGGCGGACAGGAAGACGTCGATGATCTCTTCTGGGCGCTGGGCGACGTGCAGGGAGCCGTTGGTGACCGAGGTGATCTGGGTGAGGGCGGCACGGTCGAGGTCGGTGCCGAAGGCGAGGACGACGATCTGGACGGGTCGCTCGGGGTTCCACTCACCGCGGAGCCTCTCCACCAGCTTGGCGCCGGAGATGCCCTTGCCGTCGTCCTTGCCCGCCGTGATGACGAGCAGGGTGTTGTTCATGGTCTCGTCGTAGGACTCGGTCAGCGCGCGGAACCCGGCGATGATCGAGTCGTACAGGGCGCTGGGCTCCTTCGGGTCGGCGCGCAGGGTCCGGGTCAGCTCCTCCAGGCGGCTGCGCCGGATGACCTGGCCGCCGTCGGGCTCGGTGATCGGGCCGAGGCGCACCCGCTCGCGCTGGTCCTCACCCTTGGCCGAGGAGAACTCCCACATGCCCATGTGCGTGGAGCCGGGAAAGAGCTGCAGGCCGAGCCTGGCGGCGTCAAGGGCGACGGTCAGCCGGGTCTTCCCCCGCTGCCCGTTGATCGGCCCGGCCATGTGCTTGCCGCTGTCCGCCAGGACCAGGATGTTGGTCGGCGGGGCGAGCCTGCTCCACGCCGCCAGCGCCTCGTCGATCATGCTGGGCAGGATGGTCGGGCGGGTGCGGGGCGCCTCGGTGGGAATCTCGGGACCGGGCGAGTACGGCCCCAGGGAGCCGTCGGGCGAGCGGAAGCCCGCCCTGCGGGCCGCCTCCTGGGTCTCGGGGGAGCGCAGCCAGGCGGCGAAGGCCCTCGACCCGCTCGCCTTCGCCTCGTCGGAGGAGGTGACCACGTACGGGTAGTCGAGGTTGATGGTCCCCTCACGGGGGTGCAGGGCGGTCACCGGGTCGTCCGACGGCCGGCGGTTGTGCTCCCAGACCGACTGCTCGGGAACGATCACCACGGGGCGCTGCCAGAAGGAGCGGTCGTCGACGGCGGCGAGCATGGTCCGGTAGTCGGGCGCCGCCCCCGCCTGCGCCCAGCGGACGAACGCGGTGAGCGCGCGGTCGGCCTCGGCGCCGCTGCCGACCACGTCCCTGGCCGCTGCCACGGTGGCGATTCCGGCACCCGCGAGCGACGGGTCGGGGACGCGGACCACGTCGGGCTCGTTCTCGGTCGGCTGGATCCGGCCACGGGTGGTCGCGGGGAAGACCATCCGCCAGTTCATGTCGGTCTTACCGACCGCGAAACGCCGGGCCAGGGACTTGCGGGTGGCGAAGACCAGGGGCGAGGTCGCCATGACGGTCTCGGTGCCGGCCAGGTTCGCGGCCCCCTGCTTGCGGGCGAGCCGGATCCAGGCCGAGGAGTCGGAGATCCAGCCGTCCGGGCGCTCGCTGAGCACCCCCGCGGTGCCGCCGAGCAGGGTGCGCAGCACCGTGGCGGGCGGCTGCTCGGTCACCTGCACCAGCACGCACCGGCCGTCGACGCCCGCCCTGCTCCGGTTGAACCGCCCCGCCGCCTCCATGACGGTCGGGGCGATGTCGACGGCGGCGGCGACCCCGACCAGCACCGGGTCGCGGGCCGAGCACGAACCCCCCGCCCGGTCGAGCACCAGGACGGCGCTCCCCACCAGGGCGACCGCTATCGCGACCGCCGCCAGCGACAGGCGCAGCAGAACCTGACGCCGACGCCGCTCAGCGCCGACGGCCACACGGTGTCGACCGGAGGAGGGCACACGGAGACCTCTCGCTAGAGGAGAAAGACGATTGTGTCAATGAACCCCTCACGGAGGGCAAGCAAATATAGAACTTGTTATAACTTTGTCGACGCCTCCAGCGGGAGCAGTGGAAGGGCGTTGGGGCGGACGCTCCGGCAGACCCCGTCGCTCACCCTGGCCGCGGCCAGCCGCTCGGCGTCGGGCACGCCGTAGGAGGTGGTCCGCTGCCGGATCGGCCGCCCGGTCGGGGCGACCATGGCCTCGATCTCGCTGATCGTCTTGAAGGAGCCGTTCTCCGACCCGGCCATCCTGCTGATCGTCTCCTCCATCAGCGTGCCGCCGAGGTCGTTGACCCCGCCCATGAGCACCTCGCGGCAGAGCCCGTCCTGGAGCTTCACCCAGGAGCACTGGATGTTGGCGATCGCGCCGTGCAGCAGGACGCGGGCCAGCGCGTGCACCGCCCGGTTCTCCCGCGCCGTCGGCCCCGGGCGGGCGATCCCCGCCAGGTAGATGGGCGCGCTGTGGTGGACGAACGGCAGCAGCACGAACTCGGAGAACCCACCGGTCTCCTCCTGCATGCGGCGGATCAGCCGGATGTGCTGCACCCAGTGCGCGTGGTTGTCGACGTGGCCGTACATCATCGTGGAGGTCGTCGGAATGCCGACCCGGTGCGCGGTGGAGATGACCTCGACCCACTCGGCGGTGGGCAGCTTGCCCTTGGTCAGCACCCAGCGGACGTCGTCGTCGAGGATCTCCGCCGCGGTACCCGGCAGCGAGTCGACGCCCGCCTCCCTGGCGGCGACCAGCCAGTCCTCGATGGACAGGTTGGTGCGGCTGGCCCCGTTGATGACCTCCATCGGCGAGAACGCGTGGACGTGCATCTGGGGCACCCTGGCCTTGACCGCCTTGGCGATGTCGAAGTACGCGGTGCCGGGCAGGTCGGGGTGGATGCCCCCCTGCATGCACACCTCGGTCGCCCCTGCCTGCCATCCTTCCCAGGCGCGGTCGGCGACCTGCTCCAGCGAGAGGGTGTAGGCGTCGGCATCGGTGCGGCGCTGCGCGAAGGCGCAGAAGCGGCAGCCCGTGTAGCAGACGTTCGTGAAGTTGATGTTCCTGTTCACCACGTAGGTGACGTCGTCGCCGACCGCCTCCCTGCGCAGGCCGTCGGCGATCCGGCAGAGCTCGTCCAGCGCGGCGTCGTCGGCGCCGGCGCCCGACGGGTCTCCGGCGAGGTCGAGGAGGACGAGCGCCTGGGCGTCGCTCAGCCCCGCCGGGTCTCGTTCGGCCTGCCGCAGCGCCTCCCGCACATCGCCCCTGACGGCGCCGCCGCTCCCGGCGGTGCCCTCCGCGACGGGCAGGCGCTCCCGCAGAGCCTCCCAGTCTCCGTAGACGTGGTCGAAGTCGTCACGACGGTCGGCGGTACGGCCCTCGGTGTCGACCGCCGTATGCAGGTCGACGCGGCCCAGGGAGACGAAGCCCCCGTCGGGCTCCTGCCAGGGGCGGCCGGTCACGACCGCGTCCTCGCGGGCGAGGCCGGTGCCGGGGTCCGCCAGGGCGGCCACGTGCGCGTTGAGCCTCGGGTCCAGCCAGGGCTCCCCCGCCAGCACGAACTCGGGATAGATGGTCAGCCGCTCGCGCAGCGTGAACCCGGCGGCGGCGGTGCGGGCGGCGAGGTCGTCGATCTGCGGCCAGGGGCGCTCGGGGTTGACATGGTCGGGCGTCAACGGCGAGACGCCGCCCCAGTCGTCGATGCCCGCCCTGATCATCAGCTCGTACTCGGAGTCGACCAGGTTCGGCGGGGCCTGCACCCTCATCTTCGGCCCCAGCAGCAGCCGGGTCACCGCGATGGTGGCGGCCAGTTCCTGCAGGTCCGCGTCGGGCATGCCGCGCATCGCGGTGTCCGGCTTGGCGCGGAAGTTCTGGACGATGATCTCCTGGATGCCGCCGTACTCGCGCGCCACCTTGCGCAGCGCGAACAGCGACTCGGCGCGCTCGGCGACCGTCTCCCCGATGCCGATGAGGATGCCGCTGGTGAACGGCACGTTCGTCCGCCCGGCGTCCTCCAGCACGCGCAGCCGCACGGCGGGGTCCTTGTCGGGTGAGCCGTAGTGCGGCTGCCCCTTCTCCTCGAAGAGCCGCCGCGAGGTCGTCTCCAGCATCATGCCCATGGAGGGCGCGACCGGCTTGAGGCGCTGCAGGTCCCGCCAGGTCATGACGCCCGGGTTCAGGTGCGGCAGCAGCCCGGTCTCCTCAAGCACCCGCACGGCCATCGCGCGGACGTAGGAGAGCGTGTCGTCGTAGCCGTGCGCGTCCAGCCACTCACGGGCCTGGTGCCAGCGGTCCTCCGGCCGGTCCCCCAGGGTGAACAACGCTTCCTTGCATCCCATGGCCGCGCCCTGCGCGGCGATCTCCAGCACCTCGTCCGGGCTCAGGAACAGGCTCTCCAGCTTGTGCGGGGCGGTGGCGAACGTGCAGTATCCGCAGCGGTCCCGGCAGAGCCTCGTCAGGGGGATGAAGACCTTGCGGCTGTAGGTGATGATCCCCTGTCGTCCGACCGCCTCCAGACCCGCGTCCCTGACCCTCCCGGCGTGATCAAGGAGGGTCTCCAGATGTGCGTCCCGGGCGTGCAACAGGGCTGTGGCCTCGGCGATATCAAGAGTTTTGCCATCGCGTGCCCTGGCCAGAGCCCGGCGCATCGCGTTGTCGGTGGGGTTGGGACTCATGACGTCACAGTACGGCGCGACGCCCACCTGCCCGGCGGCGGGTACCGGACCTCGATCCGACACTTCAGATTCACTAAAGACTCACTACAAGCAGGTCTCGATAGACATAAATGCTTGCATATACATAAATTAGACATGTCGGCCGGAACCTTCGCAGCCACGAAGATCCCCTGCCCTCCGCCGAGGCACCCACCTCGGACCCCACCCCCAGGAGCCGAAAATGTTCTGGTTTCTCCTCGCCCTTGTCGCCGTCGCCGTCCTCGCCCCGCTGGTGGGCGCCGACACCCGTGACAGCCTCGACTGGCATCACCGGGAACCCTCCCCCGACGAGGGGGCGCTCAGCACGACCACCGGTCACGCGCGGGCGGCCGCGGCCCGCGAGCGGATGGCCGCGCACCGCCCGACCCCGGCGGCCGGCTGACCCTGCGCCTGGAAAGCCCCACCGGACGCGGCCCGTGCCGGACCGCGACCGATCCACCACGATCTCCCGCACACCGTACGGCGGGGCCGGTCAGATGTCGCTGGAGAAGCGGATCGCGGACTCGGGGAGCACCACACCGGGCCAGACCCGGCTGCCCGCGAGCAGTTCGTTCCCGGGACCGACCACGGCGCCGTCGCCGACGACCACATCCCGCAGGACCGCTCCACAGTCGACACGCGCGCCGATGCCGATCACCGAGTCGACCACGACCGCGCCCGAGTGCACGATGCAGTCGTCTCCGAGCACGCTGCCACCGACCTGCGCCCCCGACTCCACGATCGCGCGGGCACCGATCACGGAACCGCCGGAGACCTTGGCCTCGGGCGAGATCATGGCGCCGGGCAGGGCGAGGAAGTCACCGGTGGGACCTGGCAGCGCGGGCGAGGCGAGCCGGCCGAGGACCAGGTCGCGGGAGCCCTGCACGAAGGCGGCGGGCGTGCCCACGTCGAGCCAGTAGGACGCGTCGGCGTAGCCGAGCACCAGGGCGCCGTCCTCGATCAGGCCGGGGAAGGTCTCGCGCTCGACCGAGACGACCTGCCCCTCCGGGATCGCGTCGATCACCGAGCGGGTGAAGACGTAACATCCGGCGTTGATCCGGTTGGTGACCGGGTTCGGGGTCTTCTCCAGGAAGGCGGTCACCCTCCCGTCGTCGTCGGTCGGCACGCAGCCGAAGCGCGAGGGGTCGTCCACCTCGGTCAGGTGCAGGGTGAGGGCGGCCCCCCGCGCGACATGCGTCGCGATCTGGTCGCCGATGTCGTGACCGGACAGGATGTCGCCGTTCAGCACCAGCACCGGATCGCCGGGGCCGCAGGTCAGCGCCTTGGCGGCATTGCGGATGGCCCCGCCGGTGCCGAGCGGCTCCTCCTCCGTCATGTACTCGAGTTCGAGGCCGAACGCCTCGCCGTTCCCGAACGCCTCGGAGAACATCTCCGCCCGGTAGGAGGTGGCGAACACGATGCGTCGCACGCCGAAGGCCCTGGCGCGGGCGAGCTGGTGGGACAGGAAGGGAACTCCCGCCGTGGGCAACAGGGGTTTCGGGGTGTCCAGTGTCAACGGACGCAGGCGCGTCCCTCGTCCACCGACAAGGAGAATCGCCTCTAGGTCCGGCAAAGGGGTCTCCATCATTCCGCGAGGTTAACTCACTACTCGGCCGCGCGCTGGTAAGAGAGCAGGTGTGCCTCGGCCGAGGCGTCCCAGGTGAACTCCTTGGCACGGGCGATACCCGCCGCGGACAGCACGTCCCTGCGCTCGGGTGAGGAGAGCAGCGTGCGCAGCGCCGCGGCGATGCTCTCGGCGTCCGGCTCGGTGTAGGCGACCGCGTCGCCCCCCACCTCCGGCAGCGAGGTACGGTGCGTGGTGAGCACCGGTGCGCCGCAGGCCATGGCCTCCAGCACCGGCAGCCCGAAGCCCTCACCCCGCGAGGGGAAGGCCGCGATCACCGCCCCACCGAGGAAACCGCACAGGTCGGCGAAGGACAGGAAGCCGGGACGGAGCACCCGCACCGTCGAGGGGACCTGCTCCACCGCGGCGTCCACCTCGACGTCGCGGACGCCCCCGGCGAGCACCAGGGCGGGCGGGTGGGCGATGTCCTCGACGGCGCGCACGAAGCCGCGGATCAGGTTCGGCACGTTCTTGCGGGGCTCCAGCGGGCCGAGGAAGGCCACGTAGGGGGTGCCGTGCAGGCCGAGCCGGTCGGAGGCGTGCTTGACCTCGCGCTCGGACGGCGGATGGAACAGCGCCGGATCGACACCGTGGTAGGCGACGTCGATGCGGGTCGGGTCGGCCGAGAGCAGCCTGATCAGCTCGTCCCTGGTCGCCTTGGAGGGCACGATCACCCGGGTGGCGTGCCGGACCGCCGTGCGGGTCGCCGCGCGGAAGAACGCCGCCTTGACCGCGTCGTGCTGCAGGGGCTCGGTGAAGCAGGTGAGATCGTGCACCGTCGCCACGGTCGGCAGGCCCGAGCTCAGCGGAATCGAGTAGTAGGGGGCGTGAATGACCTGGGCGGCGACCTGCCGGGCGAGGAAGGGCAGCCCCGTCTGCTCCCAGGTCAGGCGGGCGGCCCTGTTGGTGATCCCGTGAGGCCCCGGCACGATCCGCGCGGAGGGCGCCAGTCCGGCATATCGGGCGGCGTCGGCGCGCTGGCAGACGACCACGAGATCAGCGCCCGCCCTGTCCAGCGCGGCGACGAGTCCATCGACGTACCTGATCAGCGCACCGCGATCGGCCGGAACCGCGGCCGCGTCGACGAGCACTCTAGGCGTCAAGAAGGATCGCTCCCCTCATGATTCACGTGGGACGGCCGTCCCCCTCCTCCGTTCACTCTATTGCCAGAGTCTCCGAAATCATGGGGGAAATCACACGGCTTTTCCCGAAGCGTGGTCCTTACTGGAAGCCGTGGCGCGGCGCGCGGCCAGACCCGCGAAACCCGCGCAGACGAGATCGCCAAGAATGATCACGATCCGGGAGCAGAGCGCCGCCGCTATGGCCGACCCCCCGTCCAGGACAGGCGCCAGGACGGCCACCATGGCCACCTCCCGCACGCCCGCCCCCGCTGGGACGACGAACGTCATGATCCCCAGGCACCACGACAGGGCGAACGCGCCGATGGAGAACAGGACCGCGGAGAACCCGGAGGGTCCGAGGTCGTGCACGATCGCCGCCAGGTGCAGCCCGTACGCGATCCAGCCGCCCAATGCCCAGCCCAGCGCGGTGAGCATGCCCCTGCGGGTGAGGGGACGCTCCAGCGGCTCGCGCCTCAGCTTGCGCAGCCCGAACCCGAGGACCGCGTTGACCACCCTCGGCTCGAAGGCCACCGCGAGCACGGGGATCAGCAGAAACGCCCAGGCGTACGGCGCGGCCGCCCCCGGCTGGGCCGCCAGCAGCGTCACCCCCGAGACCACCAGACCGCTGCCGAGCTGCACCGGCAGCGTCAGGAAGAACGCCGCGGCACTGCGCGACCGGGGAACGCCCAGTTCCCGCCCCATCTCCATCTGAGCGATCACCGGCCAGAGCGAGCCGGGGATGTACTTGCCGAGCTGGCCCACGAAGAAGACCCTCGCCCCCGCGCGCAGCGGCAGCGGCGAGCCCAGGTCGGCCAGCAGCGCCCGCCATGTCATCATCCCGCCGCACAGCGCGGCGAGCACCGCCACCAGCGACAACACGAGCGACAGCACGGACAGCCGGGCGAACCCCGCACGGATGTCGTCCCACTGGCTCAGCACCACCCAGGTGCCGAACCCGAGCGCGAGGAGCAGGAAGGCGACGCGGGCCAGCCGTCTCAGGGTGGACGCGCCGGACCGGACGGCTCCTTCGTCCTCGCTCACCGCAGGCTCACAGGGGCCGTACCGGCTCGGGCGGCTGCGGCAGCGACCGCCCGGCCGGGCGGCGCTCACCCCTGGTCGCCACCCACAGGTAGGTGGGCACCACGGGCAGCAGGGCACGCAGCACCGGGCGGGGCAGCCGCGACAGCACGCCACCGGCCACTCGCCCCGCCACACCGCCGAAGAGCTCGTCGCCCGCGAACGCCGCCGGGGTGGCGAGCACGGGGAAGGTGTAGTCCCACACCCGCAGGCCGCGCACCATCTTGCGCAGGCCGCGCCGGGTGCGATAACGCTCGTAGTAGCTGTCGGCCCGGCCGAAGAGCCGCACGTAGCGGTCGGCCGGCGCGGGCGGCAGGTACGACAGGAACGGCAGCTTGTAGTGCGGCTCCATCACGCCGAGCCGGTTGCCCAGGCCGAGATAGAGGACACCGTCCGCGGAGAGCACCCGGCGCATCTCGGCCATGATCGCGTCCGGGTCGACCACGTGCTCGTAGATGTGGTTGAAGACCAGTACGTCGATCGAACCGTCGGGGAAGGGCAGCGCGGTGCCGTCGGCGCAGACGAACTCGACCCGCTCGCCGAACCGCTGGGCCGCCTTGCGCAGGCCCGGCACGTCGATGTCGACGCCGAACGTCCGGCTCGCGCCCGCCGCGGCCAGCTCGTCGGCGATGAACCCCGCCGAGCAGCCGATGTCGGCGACGGTCAGACCGGCGAGGACGTCCTCTTCCCTGCCGAGAAAGTGCCCGAGCACCGCGACGATCTTCGCGGCCTTCCTGCGGCGCTTCTCCTCGTCCAGCATCGCCGCCTGGAACTCGGAGTACTCAAGCTGCGCGACCCGCTCGGTGCTCATCACTCGCTTACCGCTCCTCTTCCCCTTCGCGCGATGCCGGTTCGCGTGATGCCGGGACTTCCCCTCCGGATGGCGCCGGACCGCGCACGACGCCCGCGGGCGCTCCACCACGCCGCCCAAGAGTACCGGTGACCGGTGACCCTACCGCCGAGTAAGGAGAGCGTCGTACCCTTGGCGGATGCTCAGCCGACTGCGGTCAAGCCGCCTGCTCCGGGTGCTGCTCGCGCTGGTCGCGGTGGGTTTCCTCGGCTACGGCCTGGCCAGGAACCGCGACGAGACCGTGGCCGCGATCTCGCAGCTCTCCTGGTGGTCGCTCGCCGGGTCCTACCTGTCGGTGATGGCCGGGATCGGTCTCATGGTGCTGGCCTGGCGGGCGCTGCTGGCCGGAATGGGCTCCCCGCTGCCCCTCGGGATCACCGCGAGGATCTTCTTCATCGGCCAGCTCGGCAAGTACGTACCGGGCAGCGTCTGGGCGTACGCCGCGATGATCGAGCTCGGCCGCGACCACCGCGTCCCGCCCCGGCGCATGTTCGGTTCCATCACCCTGTCGGTGCTGGTCTCCCTCGGCTGTGCCCTCGTCGTGGCGGCGGTGACCCTGCGCGAGACCATGACCCAGGCGTGGTACCTGCTGGCGCTGATCCCCGTCATCGCCGTCTGCCTGCACCCCGGAGTGCTCACCTTCGGCCTCAACCTGGCCATGCGGATCGCCCGCCAGGAACCGCTCGGACAGGGCCGGCTGCTCAGCGGCCGTGCCGTGCTCACCGCGGTGGCCCTCACCGTGGCCGGCTGGCTGACCTACGGCCCCCACCTGCTGCTCCCCATGGCGGACCTGGGCGCCTCCGGCGATTCCCTATACCTGGTGGCGACCGGCGCGTACGCGCTGGCCTGGGCGACGGGCATCCTCACCGTGGTCGTCCCCGCCGGGATCGGCGTCCGCGAGGGGGCGATGGTGCTCGCCCTGGCTCCGGTGCTCGACTCCCCCAGGGCGCTGGTGGCCGCGGTGGTGTCCAGGGTGATGTTCACCCTCGCCGACGTGAGCTGGGCCGGGATCGGCTTCCTGTGGGGCAGGGCCTTTGGCCCCGCCGGGGAGCCCGGCCGGCAGGCAGGCCCCGAGCCCGTGGCGACACGGGAGGGCACCGCCTGAGACCCGGCCCGGCTCAGCGCGAGACCAGTGCCTCGATGTAGGAGGTCCAGTACGGCTCGGGGTCGACCGCCTTGACCCCGGCGCGGAGCCGCTCGGGCTCGCCGGGGCGGTAGAACGCGGCCAGCGCGGCGCGCAGCTCCTCCACCGAACCCGGCTCGACCAGCAGCCCGTCCACCCCGTCGGTGACGTGGTCGCCGAGCGTGCCCGCCCGGCTGGCGATCACCGGCACCCCGTGCTCGTGGCCGAACCACACCTGCTGGCTGGCCGTCCCGCTCCGGTAGGGCAGCACCAGCGCGTCCACGTCCGCGAACAGCTCGGGCACGTCCGCCGCCGGCACGTAGCCCGGCCGCAGCTCCACCCGTCCGGTCAGCCCGAGCTCGGCGACCAGCGCCCTCGTCGCCTCCTCCTGGCCACCCCAGAACTCCCCGGCCACCCGCAGCGACACGCCCTCGGGCAGCGCTCGGACGAGCAGGTCAAGCCCCTTGTACGGCCGGACGAGGCCGAAGAACAGCAGCCGGTCGTGCACGCCCTCCGCGGGGCCGCGCCCCGCGTTTCCCGATGGCAGATGCGGGGCCATCTCGGCCACCCGCACGGGCGCGGCGGTCAGCTCGCGGGCCTGCGCGGCCTGCCGCTCGGAGTGCACGAGCACCGCGTCCACCCTGCGCAGCAGCGCCTTCATCAGCGGTGTGTCGTACGGCTTGCGCTCGTGCGGCAGGACGTTGTGGCAGAGTGCCACGACCCGGGTCCTGCGCCCCAGGCCGGAAAGGATGCCCAGGTAGGG
Organism: Streptosporangium sp. NPDC005286; assembly: GCF_040607515.1. Classification (NCBI taxonomy): domain Bacteria; kingdom Bacillati; phylum Actinomycetota; class Actinomycetes; order Streptosporangiales; family Streptosporangiaceae; genus Streptosporangium; species Streptosporangium sp. NPDC005286. Next base: position 13,224 of record NZ_JBEXGU010000059.1, read on the forward strand.
CGGGACCTGCACCGGGCTGAGGACGGCGAGGACGACCAGGTCGACGCTCCGCAGCCGTCGTCCGGCGCGGATCCAGCCGTCCGGTCGGCGCCAGTCGAGGTCGCGCCGGACGTGCGGGAACGGCTCGCCGTCGGGGATGTCGACGGTCTGCTGTCCCGGATACAGGAAGGAGGGGTACTGCGCCCGCCACGACTCGATCACCACGTCGTGCCCGGCCGCTCTCAGCCGGTGGGCCAGCTCCGTGGTGTGCGCGGCGCCGCCGCCCTTGTAGGGGTACGTCGGCCCGACGACGGCGATCCGCATCTACTCGCTCCTGGAACGCACGATGAGGTCGGCCAGCAGCGCCAGCGAGCCGATGAGCAGGCCGGAGATGAAGATCACAATGGTGTTACTGGTCAGGTAGAACCCGTAGCGGACGATGTCGACGACGCCCTTGACCAGGCCGATGCCGACCAGCCAGAGCGCGGGCGGCATGAGGACCTTGAGCGGGTTGAAGTACATGACCATCCGCAGCACCTGCAGGATGTAGCGGTAGGCGTCGGAGACGAAGCTGAACTTCGACTTGCCGGCCCGCTTGCTGTAGCCGATCGGCAGGTAGTAGACGTCGTGCTGGTTCGACAGGAACGACAGCGTGATCGTGGTGACGCAGGAGAAGCCGGGCGGCAGCAGCCGCAGGTAGGGCTTGGCGACCGACTTGCGGAACGCCCGCAGCCCGCTGTTGAGGTCGGGGATCTTCTGCCCGGCCAGCCGCTCGGCCACCTTGCGGATGAACCACTTGGCCGGGACCCGGAGGAACTTGTGGGAGCCCTCCTCGCTGGTCCGCGCCCCCACGACCTGGTCGATCGTCGCGTCCTTCTCCAGGATCTGGACGAGCTCGGGGATGCGCTCGTTCGGGTAGGTCATGTCGGCGTCGGTCCACACGACGATCTCGCCGCGCGCCTCCTGGGTGCCGATCCTGCGCACCGTGCCGGAGCCACCGTTGCGGTGGAAGGCCCTGATCCGCATGTTCGGAAACCTCGGCGCGGCCTCTTCGAGCCTGGCCAGGGTCTCGTCCGTGGAGAAGTCGTCGACCGCCACGAGCTCGTAGGTGTATCCGCTGTGGTCCATCGCCTCGCAGATGCGCTCGACCTCGGCGATGACGTGGTCCTGCTCGTTGTAACAGGGCAGGACGATGGTCACGTACGGTGTTGCGTCCACAGCTGATCCACTCTCAGGCTCTCGGGCATGCTCTCCGACGGGCGAGGATACTCTGCCCAGCCACGAGCCGAGCGCACATCACGTTCTCAGGACAGCTCCCCTGAGCATTCCTGGGTGATTCCCAGCCAGGAACAGCCTTCGTCCACACGCCTGGCGGGTCCGACGCCCGCCATCCCCTCGACCGCGTCGATGACCGCAGGCACACCCGCCGGATCCGCGACCTTGACGTGGTAACTCTCGGGAAGAGGAGCGTCGCTGGACTTCTGCCCCCACCTGTACGCGAACACCCGGCGGGCGTGGGCGACGTTCTCGAAGTAGACACTCTCGCTCTCCCGCAGGGCGACGAGCCTGGCCCCGACGGCCTTCCGCTCCCGCGCCGTGGCCGGTCCCCGCCCCTTACAGGCAAAGATCGTCCCCTTGCGCCCGCACAACGAGATAGTGACGTCAGCCCTGCCCTGCCAGAAGAACTCTCCGAAGGTCAGGACGTTGGCGACGCCCGGCACCTTGCCCATGGCGGATCCGAACGGCGCCAGGTCGCGCCATCGATGGAGCCTGCCATTGAACGACTCCGGCATGTCCTCCAGCTGGATGGCGGAGAGCAGAACCTTGTTGTCGGCGTTCTGCTCCCTGAAGTTCGCGTACGCCTCCTCCCGGGACTCGAACTCCACCTCCGCCACCTCGGGCATCGCCCGCAGCCTCGCCTCAAGCGCGCGTCGCTGCTTCGCCGTGATCGCCCGCTTGCGGCACTGCTTGAAGGGGTCCCAGTCCTTGCACAGGAAGACGGAGAACGTACCGCCCTCGGGCCAGTCGTCCGGCGGTGGGGACACCTTCTTGTTCCCGGGCCACGGTCCGTCAGGAGACGCGGCTCCCCTGGCGGTGCCCTCCAGGAGGGGCGAGCCGACGCTCCCCACCGCCCCGAGCACCACGGCGGCGACCACCGCACCGGTCAGCAGGGCACGACGAACCCCGGCCCACCTCCGGGCACGAGACCCCCACCCCGGACTCCCGAGGGACGGCTCCTCGGCCTCGAAGGCCGCCATGTCGGCGGGCACAGGGCCGAGGCCCCGCGCACCGCGGGTCCCGGCGTCTCCGTCATCCGAGCCGGCCGTCAGATCCGTCACGTTCAATGCGCCACCCAGCCTTAAACGGATATTTCCACCAATATCACGACACGGATCCTTGCACTCTGATCATCAATGATCAGGCCACCCGTCAGCAAACCAATGCACATACCGACTGGACCGAACATCCGATCAGGAGAGGTGGGGGTCCATCGGACAGGACCCAGCTCCGTCAGTCGACAGGTACCTATTCGACGCGGCCGACGCCCGACATGCCCTTGACCGCGTCGACGACCGCCTGCGCGACAGCCGGATCCGCAAGCTTGACGTGGTAATTCTCCGAGATGAGGACAATACGGAGAGTGCTGGAGGTGAGCTTGCCCATCAGGAAATGCTCGAAGACCCGGCGAGCATGGGCGGCGTCCTCAAAGTAGACACGCTCGACCCCTTCAAGCTCGGTGAGCCTGGTCTCGATGGCCTTCTTCTCTTCCTCCGTGGCCGCGCCTCGGCCCGCGCAGGGATCGGAAGCCTCTTCCGTCTCCTCGGTTTCTGAGTTCTCGGCTTCACACAACCCGATGGAGAGGTCCGCCTTATCCTCCCAGAAGTTATGGCCGAGGACATATCCGTAGGAGACACCCTGCGCGTTCTCCACGATGGTTGCGAACAGCTGGAAGTCGGCCCGGCGGTGGAGTCTGCCGTTGAACGATGTCGGCAGGTCCTCAGGCTGAATGGCAGAGGTCAGAACCCAGTTGTCGGCATTCTCGTCCACGAAGTTCGCCCACGCCGTCTCCTGAGATCTGAATGTCACCTCTGCGACCTCAGGCGTCGCACGCAGCCTCTCCTCAAGTACCCGCTTCTGCTCTGGAGTGATCGCCCGCTTGTGGCACCTCCCGGAGGGGTCGTCGTCCTTGCAGAGAGAGATGGTGAACGTCGCCCCCTCGGGCCAGGGGCCGTCCGGTGGTGGGAGCACCCGGACGGAGTTCTCGTACCCATCCATGCTTCCAGCAGCCCCGAGCACCAGGGCGACGACCGCCACACCGGCCAGCAGGGCACGACCGACTCCGGCCCGTTTCCAGGCGCGAGCCCTCCGCTCCGGATCCCCGAAGGACAGCTCTTCGACGTCGGATCCATCGTTCCGGTCATCCGAGCCGATCACCGGATCCGTCGCATTCAACGCGTCACCCACCGCAATAATCCGGTATTTAGCCCAATATCCTGGCACAGGAACCTGGGCTTTGATCACTAGCAATAAAGCGGGTTCGCTCGGACTATCTGGGCACCTACGTCGGCGGGTGCTCCAGCGGACGGGAAACGGCGGCTGCCCGGATGTCACCCGGGTCCGAGATGAGGATGCTCGCTGTGCCTCGGATCGTCATGACCCCGGGTGGGCATCGGGACGGGCACGAGTTCTCAGGTTCTCGGATCATCACGAGGAACCGTCATCCAGACGTCGGCGGCCAGGGACCAGGTGCCGTTGGGGGGGTCGACGAGGGAGCGCTCGTCCTGGCGGGTGCGGAGGTTCATGATGTGGACGGGGGTGCCGTACCCGGAGACCTGGCGGGCCTCGGCGGCCAGCAGGACCGGGACGCGACCGGCCGCGCGGATCCGGGTGACCAGCCGTCTGACGTCGCTCGTCCGAGGAACGTCGGTGCGGTAGAGAGTGACCCGGGCGGCGGGCAGGCCGCAGCTGCTCCGGACGAGCTGGGTGAAGCGGGCGGCGGTGACGCGCTCGACGACGAGCACCGAGGCGCGCGCGGGCAGGGCCGCGCACAGCGCCTCGACCGCGGCGCGCTCGCCGCGCTCGATCGGGTTGAAGGCGGTCCCCGCCGAGACGAACGCCACGGGGACGAGGAGGAGGACCGCGCCGGCGGTGGCGAGACCCCTTCGGACAGGCGGGCGGTACCCGGACCCGCGCGCCCGGTCCCGCACCCAGCCGAGGCCCCAGACGGCCAGCAGGATCAGGCCGGGGATGACGACGGGGACCAGCCGCCGGGCGGCCCACGGCTGGTCGGGAGTGATCCCGGGGCGGTAGAGCGTGGTGACCGTGGTCCAGGCGATGACGGCCAGTGGCAGCAGCCACTCCGGAGCCGTCCCCCGCACCAGCCTGCGCGCGAGCAGCGCCGCGGCGAGGGTGGCCAGGAGCGCCGCGGGAAGCCCGACGTACCAGATCACCCAGTACGCCGAGTTCTCGTAGTAGAGCCGGGAGCCGTCGATCGGCAGGCCGTTGACCCGCTGGACCCCGACGATGAAGTCGGCGGTCAGCCGGTCCTCGGTGGTGGCCGGTGGCCGGATCACGGTCTGCAGCCAGGGCCGGGCCGCGAAGGCCGCCCCGACCAGCACGACCAGGCCGCCGGCGATCTCGGGCAGCCTCGGCATCCGGGCGGCACGCCGCAGCGGCGCCGCGAGCCGGGGGGCGAGCGCCGCCATCGCGACGGTGAGCACCACGACCGCGCCGCAGATGGCCAGCAGCGGGATGAGCGAGCCCGACAGGTATTTCAGGTAGGGGCGGGAGAGCAGGTAGGCGGCGGCGAAGCCCAGCCCGGCCCCCACCGCCAGCCCGCCGAGCAGCGGCACGCCCAGCCGTCCTCCGTCGCGGTTCCCGGCCCGGCGGACGGCGATGAGCAGCCCGGCGTAGGCGAGCACGGGAAGCACGTCGCGCAGCCCGTCGATCCTGACCATGACGGCCAGCCCGAACACCAGCCCCGCCAGGGCGGCCCCGGTCCACGCGGCGCGGATCGCCGCCGGGCCGGTGCCTGAGGAATCGGGCGGCTGATGGCCGGCACCGGAGGCGCCGGAACCGCCCGGCGGCTCGGGTGGCGGGGAGGCGGTGACACCGGGGCGGAGCCTGGCCTCGGCGTCGTACAGCAGGGCGAGGCCGCCGAAGAGCAGGATCAGGGACGGGATCTCGCTGAAGGTGGTCCGCGAGGTGTAGAGAATCGGCAGGCTGATGGCGAAGACCAGGGCGGCGAGAGGCGCCCAGCGGGCCCCGACGAGCCGGGCGACGACCCCTGCGAGCACCAGCACCGCCGCCGCCCCCAGCACCGGCGGCACCAGCAGCAGCCCGGCGACGTCGCCGAGCCAGGCGCCCACCGCGTGGAGCATCGGCGCCCCCGGCATGAACTGCGGCACGACCGCGCCGCCGAAGCCGTAGAAGCCCACGCTGTCGAAGTGGAGCGCCGGGTCGAGGCCGCCGAAGGCCTGCTCCTGGAAGGGCACGGGCAGCGAGCCGTGCCTGGCCAGCCAGATGCCGTACTGCGCGTAGGTGGCGGGGTCGCGTCGGACGATCAGCTGCTCGCTGCGGAACAGGCCGTTGAAGACTCCCGAGGCCAGTGCGACCGCGATCACCCCGGTGACCTGCCACGCTGTCGCCGGGATGGTCTCCGGCAGGCGCCGCAGACCGTACCGGCAGAGCAGCGCGGCGGCCAGCAGGCCCAGCGGGACCGCGGCGAGCGGCCGGAACCAGCCGAGCAGCAGCAGCGGCAGCCCGGCCAGCAGCCAGCCCGCCAGGACGAGCGCGGGCACGACCGAGACCACGGCGAGCACCTTGCCCGCCGAGGGGCCCGCCGAGGGCCTGCGCGTACGATCCAGCCAGCCGGTGGTCATGACACGACCCGAGCGTACTGGCAACCGAGGCCCGCGCCGGGCACGGGCGCGCGGGACGGCGGTGCCGTGCCGCCCGGCGTCCCACCTGGCGCGGAAGCCGGTAGCGTACGCGCAGCGCGTCAGAAGGGGGAAGAGTGGTCGGGTGGGCGGGGCTGCGGCATCACCGGTCCCTGGGGACGGTGACCACGCGTGTCAGCCGGATTCGGCGACCCGCGATCTCGCGCGGCGGCCCCGGCGGGGCCGCGACCGGAACCCGGCCGGGATTCGTGACCACCGCATGAGCGACGGCGGCTCCCCCGCCCCTCGCGGGTTCCCGAAACGTCGCCGGCTCCCCGGCAGGCGGCGGTTCCCAGACCGCCGCCGGTTCTCCGAGCACCGCTGGTTCCTGCTCGTGCTGGGTGTGGGGGCCGCGCTGCGGGTGATCGCCATGCTCGGCTACCGGCCCGCGCTCTGGTTCCCCGACTCCTACACCTACGTCGTCACCGCGTTGAAGCCTCGGCCCGACCTGGTCCGCCCGGCCGGATACCCGATGTTCCTGCGACTGCTCGAACCTTTCCACGACTTCGCCTTCGTCGCGCTGGCCCAGCACCTGCTGGGGCTGGGTGCCGGCGTGCTGGTCTACCTCACCGCGCGGCGGCTGGGAGCGCCCACCTGGGCCGCGACGCTCGCGTCCGTCCCCTCCCTGCTGGACGCCTACCAGATCGAGCTGGAACATCTGCTGGTCTCCGACACCCTGTTCACGGTCCTGGTCCTCTCGGCGGTCTGCCTGGCCGTGCGCCGATCCGTCGGATGGCGTACCGCGTGCGGGATCGGGCTGTTGCTCGCGGCGGCCACGCTGACCAGAACCGTCGGGCTGCCGCTGGTCGCGCTCTTCGCGGGCTGGCTGATCTTCAAGCAGCGGGGCCGGGTGGCCACGGCGGGGGTGATGATCGCCGCCGCCACGGTGCCGATCCTCGGGTACGGGGCCTGGTTCTACGCGACGTACCAGCGGATCGGCATCGTGGGCGCGAACGGGGTCTTCCTCTACGCCAAGACGATGACCTTCGCCGACTGCGACGTGATGCGCCCGCCACCGGACCTGGCGGTGCTCTGCGACCCCCGCCCGCCCGCCCTGCGCCCGCCCGCGCAGGAGTACGTCTGGGCGCAGGACTCACCGCTGGTCAAGCTGCCCGGCATCACCTTCAGCCGCGGGAACGACGCGCTGGCCGGGCGGTTCGCGTCGCTGGCGATCCGGAGCCAGCCGCTGGACTACCTGGGCTCGGTCGCCTCGGAGCTGGCCCGCTCGTTCACGGTGGACCGCCCGGTCTACCCGGATCAGGAGATCTACGACTACTACCTGTTCCCCGCGTCGCCGCCCGCACCGCCCGGACGCTACCCGGCGACCGTGGGCGCCCAGGCCGCGGAGCGCTACCAGCGTGGTCCGATCACCACCCGGATCGTCGAACCGTACGCGGGCTGGATCCGCTCCTACCAGGGCGTCGCCGGACTGCCCGGCGCGGCGGTGCTGGTGATCCTGCTGCTGCCGCCCGCGGCGGCGTGCGTCCGGCGGTTCCGCCCGGACACCACGGCGTGGGTGCTGCCCTGGTCGGTGGCGGTGGTGTTGCTCGCGATGCCGCCCGCGGTGGCGGAGTTCGACTACCGGTACGTCCTGCCGGCCGTACCCGCCGCCTGCCTCGCGGCGGCACTGGCCGTGCGTAAACCTAATTTCAGTAACATTCCACTAAATGTCCGCATTTGAGTATGCTGGCCGCCGGATCATCACGGCGCTGGCAGGGGGCGGTCTTGGCCAAGTTCGCATCATCACGTCTCCTGGCGCGCCCCTCGTGATCTACTCTCTGGGCGCGATGAGCGAGCTGCGCGAGAACCGGACGATGCCGCCAAGCAGGGGAATCGGATGAGCGACCACCGGCAGGCTTCCGTGAGAGACCAGCGGACGGCACCCGCCTCCCACGGCCGCAGAGGGGCCCGGCGCGCGGGCGGGGAGGGTCCTCCCCCTGAGCGGCTTCCGGCAGCACCTCCACCGCAGCCGAAGGAGGGTCCGCCGAAGGGCAGGGGCCGCAAGCGGAAGCGGCTCGGCATCGGCGCCTGGTCCGGCATCGCGGCGACCGGCCTGCTGGTGCTCAGCACCCTGGGCGGCTACAAGGTCTACCGGGACACGCTCGGCGAGGTCGAGACGCTCAGCCTCGAAGGCAAGCTGGGCAACAACCGGCCGGCCGCTGTCAAAGGCGCGCTCAACGTGCTGATCGTGGGCTCCGACACCCGTGAGGGCGACAACCTGAAGTACGGCCAGAAGATGGCCCACGACGGCAAGCGCACCGACACGATCATCCTCATGCACATCGCGCCCGACCGCGACAAGGCGACGTTCGTCAGCTTCCCCCGCGACTCGGTGGTCGCCATGCCCGCCTGTACGTCGGAAACAGGCGCGCCGGTGGCGGCCCGCACCGAGATGATCAATGCCGCCTACAACGAGGGCGGCATCACCTGCACGATCTCCACCATCGAGTCGCTCACCGACATCCGGATCGACCACTTCGTCGAGGTCGACTTCACCGGTTTCAAGAACATCGTGAACGCCCTCGGCGGTGTCCGGATCTGCCTGACCAAGCCGGTCGACGACAAGAAGTCCAAGCTCACCCTCCCGGCCGGCTGGCACCTGCTGGCGGGTGAGAAGGCACTGGGCTACGTCCGGCTGCGCAACTACGGCGACGGCAGCGACATCGGCCGGATCAAGCGCCAGCAGGTCTTCCTCAGCCAGGTGGTGAAGAAGGCCACCAGCAGCGAGCTGCTGACCGACCCCTTCAAACTGCAGAACTTCATCAAGGTCGCGGCCGGTTCCGTCCGGATGGACGAGGACCTGGCGAAGGACACCGGCACCCTGCTGGAGATCGGGCAGAGCGCCCAGAAGCTGACCGCGAGCGGCGTCAAGCTGATCACCGTCCCGTGGGGCCCGCACCCGGACGACAAGAACCGGGTCGCCTGGGTGCAGCCGTACGCGGACCAGCTCTTCGCCGCGATCAAGAACGACACCGAGGTCACCCCGCCCCCCGACACCAAGGTCAAGACCGTCAACCGCGAGCAGGTCAGGCTCCAGGTGTTCAACGGCACGGACACGCCGAACCGGGCCAGGGAGGTCGCCGCCGAGCTGGCGGAACAGGGCTTCGTGGTCACCCACGTCGGCAACGCCCGCCCGGCGACCGGCAACGTGCCCACCACCACGGTGCGCTACGCCAAGAAGGACACCGAGGACGGCCCCGCCTACGGCGACGCGGTGGCCGCCAGGCTCTCCGGCGACAAGCGCACCCCGGTCGCGGGCAAGGTCAAGCCGGTCACCACCGACAAGTACACGCCGCCCACGGCCTCCAAACCCACCCCCGACGCCAAGGCCCCGACCGGACCGGTCATCCAGCTGATCATCGGTGCCGACTGGCCGGGGGTCCGGGTCCTTCCCAAGATCCCGGACGCCCTCACGGACAAGGTCGTCGACAGCAAGACCGACCCCTGCACCTGACATCCTCGCCCGGCACACGGCCGGGCGAGGGCGTCCGGGCGGAGCACCGTGCCCGGACGCCACGGCCGGATCTCGTGACCGGATCTCGTGGCCGGGCATCGTGGCCGGGCCGAGCGGCGAGGCCACGGCGTCCGGACATCCAACACCGGGCAACGGAGCGCCACCGCCCGGGAAAACGGCGAGCACCCGCCGTTCCCGGATTTTGGACAGTCACGATTACCCGAGAACCTCCGTAATCAGAGTGCGCCTGTGCGACAGCGGGCTCACAGTCGGTTTAGGGTGGTCGGGGCGGCGAGGCAAACGATCACCCGGCCCGCCCCGGGCGCCCCCGCCAGTCTGCCCGACTACTCCCCGGTCTCCGACAGATAGCTGAGCCTTCCCCTCGTGAGCGACATCCGATCCTTCCAGGTGCCGGCCCCCCAGGACGACGGCGGTTCCGACGGCGGACAGGGCCGGAAGCCCGCCCCGTGGCCGACGCCCGGCCAGGCGCAGCCGCCCGGCGGGCACCAGCCCACGTGGCCGGAGCCGCCGGGCGGTGGCCCGGCCGCCGGCCGTCCGTCCCGGCACGAAACCCGGAACGCCCGGGAGGAGGAGAGCCCCGGCGAGGTCACCGAGTGGGGCGGTTACCCGGCATATCGGGAGCCCTACCCCGGCGACCCGCTCGACCTGTCCAAGCCCCTGGAGCCCGAACCGGTGCCCCAGGAGTCCACCTGGGCCCGCGAGACGCCCCAGCCGTGGACTCAGGACGGCCCGTCCTGGACGCAGGAGAGCACCACCTGGGCTCAGGAGAGCACCGGGTGGGCCCAGGAGAGCGCGGTGTGGGCCCAGGAGCCGTCCTGGGTGAGGGAAGCCCCCTCCCCACAGGGCGCCCCCCAGGTGCCCCTCCCCCGGCCTGACTGGGCCCCGCCGCCCGTGTCGCAGCCGCAGACGGGCACGCACCCCTACGTCGCCCCCCAGCCCCAGGCACCCGGCCAGGCGCCCGGCCCGGGATCGCCCCAGGCTCCCGGGCAGCCCGCGAGTCCCGGGATGTTCCCGGGCGCCGGGCACCCGCAGACCGCCACGCCCCCCCGGCAGGCGCCGCCCGCGGGCAGCGAGCGCCCCTTCTCCTACTGGGAGAACAACCACCGGGAGAGCGAATCCTCGTTCTGGAACCAGGGCCCGCAGGCCGAGCAGGAGCTGCGGGCGGAGCGGGAGCGCGAGTCGCAGGTCGAGGAGGAGCCCGCGGCTCCCCCTGCCAAGAAGAAGCGCGAGCCGTATCTCGACAATGTGAAGTTCGTCCTGATCGCCCTGGTGGTGATGGGCCACTCGCTGGTTCCCACCCTGAAGGCGGACTCGGCGAGCGCGGCGTACCTGTTCATCTACATGTTCCACATGCCGGCGTTCGTGCTGATCAGCGGCTACCTGGGCCGCAACTTCTGGCACTCCAACGCGAAGATCAACAAGCTGGTCGACACACTGCTGATCCCGTACGTGGTCGTGGAGATCGGCTACGCGGTGCTCCGCTACGGGCTTGGCCAGAAGTGGACGCTGACGATAATTGATCCGGCCTGGCTGAACTGGTACCTGGTGGCCCTGGTCCTCTGGCGGATCTCCACACCCATCTGGACCCGGATGCGGCAACCGCTGCTGGTCGCGGTGGTCATCTACATGGCGGCGGGCTTCTCCGAGATCTCCGGTGACTTCAGCATCGACCGCTTCTTCGGCCTGCTGCCGTTCTACGTGCTCGGCCTGCTGCTCAAGCCCGAGCACTTCGACCTGCTCAAGCCCACCTGGGTCAAGATCACCTCCGCGGTCGTCCTGGTCGGGGCCGCCGGGGTGGCGATCCTCATCGCGCCGCACGTCCCGCGCGCCCCGATCTACTTCCGCTACAGCTTCAAGGCCATGGACATGTCCTGGTGGATGGGCTTCGGCGTGCGCGCCGCCGTGCTGGTCGCGGCGCTGATCATGACGGCCGCGGTGCTCGCGCTGGTGCCCCGCCGCGAGACCTGGTTCTCCGACCTCGGCACCCGCACCCTGTACGCCTACCTGCTCCACGGCGTCGTGGTGGTCATCGCCAAGGACCAGGGCTGGCTGAGCTTCCCCTGGCTGTACGGCCCGCTGGGCGTGGCGGCGATCGCGTCGAGTTCACTGGCCCTGGCCATCGTGCTCTGCCTGCCGGAGACCCGCAAACTCTTCAAGTGGCTGCTCGAACCCAGGCTGGTATGGCTCTACCGGCGACCGTCCTCGGCCCCCGCCGCCAAGGCCGCGCCCACCACCGAGGCCGCGCCCGCCGCCAAGGAGAGTTCAGCGGCAGTTCCCCGGTAATTAACTCAACACATCCGGTGCTGACGGAACAGCCACCCAGCATCGGCATATGCGGGTATGCGTCGCGACAATCGTTCATCATCCAGAAGACGCCCGGATCGCGCATCGGCAGATCCGGGCGCTTCTCGACGCCGGGCACGACATCACCTACGTCGCCCCCTTCACCGACTGCAACGTCACTCCGGATCCGCGGATCCGGGCGATCGACGTGCCCCGGGCGATCGGCAACCACCGCAGGCGCGCGCTGAAAGCCGCCAGGGGAGCTCTCAGCCGCGGGGTCGAGGGCGCCGACCTGCTGATCGTGTACGACCCGGAGCTGCTCTCCCGCCTGCCCAGGCGCCGCCCCACCACCGTCTGGGACGTACGCGGTGAGGCCGGCGCCACACCCGGGCACTGGGCCCTGCCCTCGCTGGTACGCCGGATCGAGGCCCGAGCGGAACACCGGCTGCGCCTGATCCTGGCCGACGACTCCTACCGGGACCGCTTCTCCCTGCCCCACCCGGTCGTCCCCAACACCGCCTGCGTACCCGAGAACCCGCCTGCGCGGCCCGGCCGCGACCGGGTGGTCCACATCGGTCACCTCTCCGAGGCCGGAGGCGTGGCCGAGCTGATCGAGACGGCCAGGCGGCTGCTCCCCCACGGGATCAGGCTCGACCTGATCGGCGCCGCCGACGCCGGGGTCAGGCCGCTGCTCCGGGACGCGCAGCGGGAGGGCCTGCTCGACTGGTACGGCTATGTGCCCAACCGGCACGCGCTGCGGATGGCCGAGGGGGCGATCGCCGGGCTGTCGCTCCCGCACGACGCGCCCGGTCACCGGCCCGTACCGGCCAAGATCATCGACTACATGTCCCGGGGCGTCCCCGTGGTCACCACGCCGCTGCCCGCCGTCGCCGCCCTGGTCGAGCGGACCGGCTGCGGGGTCGTCGTACCCTTCGGCGACGTCGGGGCGGCGGTGCGCGCGGTGCTGACGCTGCGGGACGATCCCACCGGGGCCGCGGAGATGAGCGGGCGCGGCCACGCCGAGGCCCTGGCCCACCACAACTGGCCGGACCACGCGGGCGCGTTCGTCGGGCGGTTGGAGGAATGGGCGGGCAGACCGGTGACGTCCGGCCTGGAGATTGGTCTACTGGAGGCATGGCACGCCATCTGATTCAGGGGCGCGAGATCGCCATGCCGGTCCGCGTCCGAGACGCCATGGTCTGCAGCGCCTCCTACCTGGTCCGGGCGGACGCCGCACGGGCCGTGATCGCCTACTCCCACCTCGACGTCGCCGAGGTGCTGCCCCGCAAGGCCCTGTGCACGCTGATGTTCGCCGACTACCGCGACGGCGACCTGGGCCCCTACCACGAGTTCGGCATCGCCTTCCTGGCCAGGCCACCCGGCGCGGACCACGCCCCCGGCGGCGGGCTGCGCGCGAACCTGTCCGAGCTACGCAGGACCGGCGCCGGGGCGTTCGTCCACTGGCTCCCGGTCGACCAGGGCTTCACCCTGGAGGCGGGCCGCACGATCTGGGGTTTTCCCAAGGAACTGGCCGACATCGACCTGCGCACGTCCTCCCCCTACAAGCGGTGCATCCTGCGTAAGGACGGCCGCCTGGTGCTGGACCTGCTGATCAAACCCGGCGTCCCGGTGCCGGGCACCGGCATGATGACCGCCCTCGACGCCTACAGCCACTCAGATGGCGTCACCCGCCGCATCCCGTGGTCGATGTCCCCCCGCGGCATCCGCACCCGCCCCGGCGGCGCCCTGATCCGCCTGGGCAACCACCCGATCGCCAAGGAACTGAGCGAACTCGGCCTGCCCAAACGAGCCCTGGCCACGACCACGGTCTCCCACATGGCCATGACCTTCAACGAGGCCAAGGAGCCTTAGCGGGGGCCGGCCGGTCACCGCGATCGCGGCGGCCCGCCGCGACCACGAGAGCCCGTGGTTCGACTACCGCACCCATGCCGGAGGCCGGAGCGGGCGCCTGGCGGAGCCGTACCGCCTTTGGCCGCCGGTCACCGAATATGCCCCGGGCCGCTATCGCTGACCTGGGACAGAGCCTCCCTGGTCAGCATCAACGCCCGACGAACGGGCAGGCGGCGTTCACACCCGTCTGCGGGGCGGGACCGGGACGCGGGCGAGGTCGTGGGCGATGACGACGTCGCCACGGAACACGGCGGCCGCCTGGTCGGCGAAGCGGTGCTCGTCCTCGGCGCGGTACCGCTCGGAGAAATGGGTGAGGACCAGCCGCCGGACGCCGGCCTCGGAGGCGACCTTGGCGGCCTGGCCGGCGGTGAGATGGCCGTAGTCACGGGCCAGCGCGGCGTCCTCGTCCAGGAAGGTCGACTCGATGACCAGCAGATCCGCCCCGTCGGCCAACTCGAAGACCGGGTCGCAGAGGCGGGTGTCCATGATGAAGGCGAACCGTTGCCCGGGACGATGCACGCTGCACTCACCCAGGGTCACCACCGTGCCGTCCGGAGCGGTGACCTGGCCGTCCTCCCGCAGCCGACGGATGGCGAGACCGTGCACGCCCCGGGCGGCGAGTTCGTCAGGCAGCATGGTGATGCCGTCGGGCTCGACCAGGCGATAGCCGTACGCCTCCACCGGATGGTCGAGCCGGCGGGCCGTCAGGGTGAACGGCGCGTCGGCGGTGTCGAGTTCCACCACGGAGCCGCCGAGCGGCTGCTCACGGATCCGGATGGTGTCGTGGAAGATCGTCGCATGCCGCAGCCGCTCCCAGTAGAGCGCACCGCTGGCGGGGAAGGCCGCGTTCGCCTCGGCCACCCCGTCACGTGACATCCGCTGGACGATTCCCGGCACTCCGAGGCAGTGGTCGCCGTGGAAGTGGGTCAGGCAGATCCAGTTGACGTCGTGCACGCTGAACCCGGCGTGAATCATCTGCCGCTGCGTCCCCTCTCCCGGGTCGAACAGCAGGCCGTGTCCGTCCCAGTGCAGCAGATAGCCGTTGTGATTACGGGTACGGGTGGGAACCGCACTGGCGGAACCGAGCACAACAATCTCACGTGCGGACATACGTCAATGATCACTTAACCGGGGGCGGCGAGCGACCGGATAACGGGGAGTCCCGTACCCCGGCCCCACCGGCGGGTCTCGACGGCCCCGGTACGGAGTCAGCCGTCGAGTTCCAGCAGGGGCAGCTCGGCTCTGGTCGGGAGGCCCTGCCAGTCGCTGGGGCCGGACGAGGCGAAGGCGGCGAGCAGGAACCCGCGGCGCAGCCGGTCGGTCGGGTGCAATCCCTCCAGCGCCGCGCTGAGATAGCCCGAGACGAAGGCGTCCCCCGAGCCGTTGGGATCGACCACCGGCGCGGAGATGCCGGCGGCGTCGTGGCGGACGCCGTCGACCCGGACGCTCGCCCCCCGGGCGCCGCGTATCACGATGACCTCGCGGTCTCCGGTGAGCGCGGGCTTGACCAGGTCGAGCTCGCTCTGCCGGACGAACAGCACGTCCGCCGAGCAGGCCAGCACGCTGAGGATCTCCTCGGCCTCCCGCAGGTCGGGCCAGAGCTGGTCGTGGTAGTCGATCGCCACCGAGACGGGGACCCTCGCGGTCCGCGCGGCCCGTACCGCGGCGTGCATGGCGTCGCGCGCGCTCAGCGCGGCGGTGATCCCGCTGACGTGCAGGACGCGCGAGGCCGCGACCCGGTCGACGGGAACGTTCCCCTGGGCGAGCCTGGCGCCCGTGCGGTAGTAGGTGACCCTGGCGGCCTGACCGAGCCTCGACTCCTTCAGGAGCATCCCGGTCGGCGATCCCTCGTCCACCCGGACGTCGGAGACGTCCACCCCCTCGCCGCGCAGCACGGTGAGGATCCTGGACCCCAGCTCGTCACCGCCGACCTTGCCCAGCCAGCTCACCCGGTGGCCGAGCCTGGACAGCCCGATCGCGACGTTGAACTCGGCGCCGGCGACGTCCAGCCTGGCCTCGTGCTCGTGGCGGATCCGGCCGCTGGTGACCACGCCGAAGGCCTCGCCGAGAGTGTAGACGTCCATGCCGGAGCGGGACTCAGACGATCGGTGGGCGGCCGAGGCGCAGCATGCGCCAGGCGGTCTTCCAGCCCATCGGGCGACGCTCCCCCGCGGGTTCTCTGAGCCCCTCGCCGAAGCCCTTGAACCAGGCGCGCAGGGCGGGCCCCGAGCGCTCGCGGACCAGGGTCAGCACGCTCCAGTTGAGCAGGTAGAGCGTCGCGAGCACCCAGGGAAGGTTGCGGCGGGCCAGCCAGACCCGGTTGCGGGCGTTGAGCCGGTAGAAGTCCGTGTGCCTGGTCGGGGGGACCTGTGGGTGGTACATGACCGTCTTGGCGTCGTACTCGATGCGGTAGCCCTCACCGAGGAGCCGCCAGGCCAGGTCGGTCTCCTCATGGGCGTAGAAGAAGCGCTCGGGAAGCCCGCCGACCTGGAGGAACGCCGACCGGCGGATGGCGCACGCGCCGCCCAGGAAGGTGGTGACCGGGGAGGACCGCTCGGGGTCGCCCGCCCGCAGGCGGGGAACGTGGCGGCGCTGGCCGATGCCGCCGTCGGGGTCCTTCACCCGGAAGGAGACGACCGCGAGGTCGTGCTCGGTGGAGAAGCGCTCCCGCAGGTGGGAGACGAGCCCCTGGTCGGCGTACCAGCCGTCGTCGTCGAGGAAGAGGACGACGTCGCCCGTGCACTCCTCGACGCCACGGTTGCGGCCCGCGGGAATGCCCGCGTTGTGGCTCAGCCGCACGCTTCTGATCGAGGCCGAGGACCCCTCGGGCACGGTGGCCGACAGCTCGGGAACATCGGTGCCGTTGCCGACGATGACCACCTCGACGTCGCCGTCGACCTGGTTCAGCGCGGACTCGACCGCCCGGTCCAGCTCTGGGATCCGGTTACCCATGGTGAGGATGACGCACGAGATCTTCAACGGGTCATCGCCTTGACGCGTCGAAAGCACGTACGGAGCATACGTTCATGATCACCGAGTCTGCTGGATCGGGCAATTATGGCAGGGTCAATGCTTCCTTGTTTACCGGGAAACAAGCGTATCGGAACCGTCGGCGAACACCTGCCAAACAGTAAGGTGTTCGCACCTACGACGCGCCCGGACGCCATCCGGTTCCTCATGAAAGCCGCCTGGACGCCAGAATGCTGATCAGATGCAGGATCATCTGCAGCACCGCGACGACCACGCAGGCCACCACGAGCACCCTCGTCGCGGCCAGCCCTCCGTTGATCGCGTCCCAGATCGCCGCGACCACGACGAGGAGGGACAGCTCGACCGCCTGCACGATCCGGTGGAACCTCAGCGCCGCCGCGGCCTTACGCGCCAGGCCCAGCCCGCGCGACTGGAAGTGCTCGGCCGAGGCCTCACTCGCCGCGACCAGCCCGGAGCGGGCGCGGGCCACGTCGACCAGGTCGGTCTCCGCCTTGATCAGGATGGCGCCGAGCGCGGCGGCGAAGCCCGTCACGGTGTACCAGTCGGGCAGGATCTCCGACGCCCGGAACCCCAGCCCGATGAGCAGGGCGGCCTCGGCGAAGTAGTGGCCGACCCGGTCGAGGTAGACGCCGGTGATGGAGGTGCGCCGGGTCCAGCGGGCCAACTCGCCGTCGGAGCAGTCGAGCAGCAGGTAGAGCTGGACCAGCAGTGCCGCCAGCACCGCCGCCCAGAGGCCGGGCAGCGCGAGCACCACTCCGGCCAGCAACCCGGTGAGGATCATCAGCCAGGTGGTCTGGTTGGGCGTGATCGGCGTCTTGGCGAGGAACCAGGTGACGTAGATCGACAGTTTGCGCATGTAGAGCACGCCGGCCCAGTGCTCGCCGCTGTTGCGTTCCATGGTCGAGTGCGGCTGGGCCACCGCACGGAGCTCAGCGACCGACGGCCCGGACATAATCCTCCACCCGATCACGAATCTCCGGCTCCGACAGGCGCAGGTGCTCAAGGATCGTGTAGCGACCGGGGCGGGTGGCCGGCGCCAGTATGACCGCCTCGGTGAACTGGGCCGCGGACAGTCCCACGTCGGTGGGGCTGACCGGCAGCTCATGCCCGCGCAGGCAGTCGACGACCTGGTTGAGCCTCCGTGAGTCCTCGCGGAGGAAGAAGCAGAACGCGGCACCTATCCCGGCGAGCTCGCCGTGGTTGGAGGTGCCGGGAAAAAGCTGATCCACGGCATGCAGGATCTCATGGTCTCCGCCACTCGAAGGACGGGAAGACCCGGCGACCACCATCGACATGCCCGACAGGATGAGCGCCTCGGCCAGCACGGTCAGGAACGCGTCGGCCTCGATCGAGTCGGCCCTGCCGATCACCGCCTCCGCCGCGGTGCGGGCCATCGCGCAGGCCAGGCCGTCGATCGGCTCGCCGCGCTCGCTCGCGCCGAGCTGCCAGTCCTCGATCGCCGAGAGGTTGCTGACCACGTCACCGACCCCGGAACGGACCAGCGAGGCGGGCGCGTCGTGGACGAAATCGAGATCCACCATGATGGCCAGCGGCATGGGCACGCCGAAGGAGCCCTTGCCGCCGTCGTGCGTCAGCGAGGCCACCGGCGAGCAGATCCCGTCGTGCGACAGGTTGGTGGCCACCGCCACCATCGGGATCCCGGCCAGCGACGCGGCGTACTTGGTCACGTCGATGGTCTTGCCACCGCCGATGCCCACGACCGCCTCGTACGCGCCCTTGCGCAGCTCGGCGCCGAGCGAGACCGCCTCGTCCACCGAGCCGTCCGGGACCCGGAAGAACCTGGCCTCGTCGAGCGAGGAAGCGATCACCGAGGTGATCCTGTCTCCCTGGCCCGGCCCCACCGCCACCGCCACCCGCCCGGAGGTCGCCACCCGGCTGTCCGCCAGCAACGATCCGAGCTGGGCGATCGCGCCCCGCCGCACCTCCATGGACAAGGGCGCCGGGAGCATCCTGGCTAGTATCGGCACGCGATCTCCCGCGCCTTGGCGAGGTCGTCGTGGTTGTCTACCTCGACCCACGGGACGTCGCCGATCGGGGCGACCGCGATCTTCTCGCCTCGGGCCACGAGCTCCTGGTAACCGTCCTCGTAGTAGAGCTGCGGGTCGCGCTCGAAGGTGGCCTGGAGGGCGTCGGCGAGGCGCTCACCGATGCCGGGACGGATGAGCGTGGCGCCGATGTACTCACCGGCGGCCTCGGCCGGATCCATCAGCTTGGTGATCAGCCGCAGGTGACGGCCGCCGTCGAGGGTGACCTTCATCTCCTCGTCGGCGAGCTTCTTGACGTCGTCGACCGCGAGCAGGATGTCGGTGGTCGCGGGCGCGGAGAGCAGCGTCTCCTCCACCGAGACGGGGTGCACCGTGTCACCGTTGACCAGGAGCACACCCTGGTCGAAGTAGTCGCGCGCGCACCACAGGGAGTAGGCGTTGTTCCACTCCTCGGCCTTGTCGTTGTGCACGAGGGTGAGCTTCACGCCGTGCCGCCGCTCCAGCTCGGCCTTGCGCTCGTGTACGGCCTGCGCCTGGTAACCGACGATGACCACGACATCGCGGAGATCGGCCGCCGCGAGGTTACGCAGCGAGATGTCCATGATCGTGGTGTCGCCGTCGACCGGCACGAGCGCCTTGGGCAGCGTGTCCGTGTACGGCCGCAGACGCCGTCCGGCCCCGGCGGCCAGCACCATTCCCAGCAACGCGCACTCCTCATTCGGGTGAGAGCCTCCCGGCGGGCACTCCTAGGCCCCAAAGGTTAGTTGCCTTCAGGCCCTGATCGTGTAATTGAGGGTTTGCCGGGTGTTCTCAATCGTGTGCGCCGAGGTCGGCCGCGTCCATCCCGAACCTCGGGGCGGCCAGCCAGCAGGTGATGCTCTCCCAGCTGAAAAGGCACCACAGGTACAGCGAGAGCAGCACGAACACCAGCGCGACCTGCCCGGCGAGGCCGCCGAGGGCGACCAGCAGCATCCTGCCGTCCCAGCCGAGGCCGGATGTGGCCAGCCAGGCCGGCGGGTAGACCCGCTGCCGGAGACGGTAGACGACGTCGTAGTGGTGGAAGGCCATCGCGCCGAGCAGCATGAGGATCAGCCACGGCGGCACGTCGTGCGCGAAGCCCACCGAGGCCACGAAGCCGTACTCGGTGAGACGCAGGATCGGCGGCACCAGCCAGTCGAGCCGGCCGTCGTGCGGGTGGGAGCTGCCCGGACCGGCGAGCAGCAGCGCCACCGCGGGGGCGAAGACCGCCAGCCCGTCGGTGCCGGCCACGCCGACCAGCAGCAGCACCCCGGTCACGAACATCCCGACGATGGCGGGCGGCAGCGGCGGCAGCTGCCCGGCGACCAGTGCGCCCATGGCCCTCGACGGCACCCCGTCGTCCCGGTAGGCGACCACGGCACTACGCGGCACCGGCGCCATCTGCACAGAAACCATGATCACATCCGTTTTCCCAGTCGCCCCGTGGAAAGCCCGACCGTTCCTGCCCGCCCCGCGACGGACACCGCCTGCCCCGTGACAGGCCCGGCCGATCCCGTGACCGGCCGGCTCGACGGCGGGAACCGCCGCCCCGGCGGAGCCCCCGTCCACGCCGGAGTCTCCCGTCTCGTGGCGGGCCCACCCCGCCCTGCCGCGCGCCCACCGTCTCCAGTCACCGGCTCAACGACCTGCCCATCCGGCCCGCGAGAGTGTAGGTCGCGGCGATCCCGCCCCAGACCAGCAGCGCGACGAAGGTCACCCGGGCGTTGAAGAGGGCGGCGGTCACCGCGATCAGGGCCATCCGCTCCCCGATGGGCAGCACGATGATCTTCTTGAACCAGCGGGTGGGGGACGCCTTCTCCATGGTCCGCGAGAGCCGCACGATCGCGTTGCCCGTACCCGGCCCGTCGCCGTCCCCGGCCGCTCTCCCGGTGTCCTGCTCGGCCCCGCCGTCCGCGGCCCGCACGGCACCGGTACCCACCGGTGCGGCTTGCCGCTCCGGCTCGCGGAGCGGCACCGGCCGTCTGTCGTCATCGGCCGGGTCACCCGGTGAGCCCGGCGTCCTGGCCCAGGCCGCGCCCACCCGGGCGGCGTCGGCACGCGCCCCCGCGTACGAGAAATCGATCATGTGCCGGAGCAGCTGCAGGATCATCGCGGCCACCGCGAGCCCCCAGATGCCGTCGGGTCCGCCGCCGGTGGCCTCCAGCCCGGCCGCGTACCCGAAGGCGAGGCCCACGTAGACGATGTACTCCTTGACCCGGTCGAAGGTGGCGTCCAGCCAGGCCCCGAACGGCGAGAAGGCACGGGTGTAGCGGGCGAGCTGGCCGTCGACGCAGTCGAGCACGAACGACAGGTAGAGCAGGACCGCCCCGGCGATCAGGGCCTGCCGGGTGCCCGTGGAGAACCAGACCGCGGCGAGCGCGGCCAGGCCGACGGACATGCCGGTGATCGCGTTCGGCGTCAGACCGAGCCTGGCGGCGAGCTTCACCAGGTGCCTGGACCAGGAGCTCACCCCGTACGTGGCGAAGAAGCCGTCGTTGGTCTTGACCGCGCCGTCCAGCCGGGCCTCGGCCTCGTCGACCTCCGCCAGCCTCGGCACCGCCGAGTCCACGTCCGCCTGCTCGGCCATCCGGTCGCCGTGCAGCCGGCCGAGCCCGGCCGCGCGCACCGGGACACCGGCGCGGACCAGACCGACCAGGAGCAGCTGCGGGGCCTCGCCGCCGTCCATCGGGCCGAAGCCGCCCGCCTCGGCGAGCTCGGCGAGCGTCTCGGCGGCCTCGGCGAGGCGCGTCAGGTCGGACACTCCTACCTGGAGCGCGCCCCTGAAGGTGCCGTCCGCCTCGCCTACCTCGTGGAAGGAGGTGCCCGCGGCCACCACGTTCCCGCCGTCGATCCTGACCGGCGGGCGTGACGGCCCCGGCGCGGCCCTCTCGCCCTCGCTCACCAGCGCGCGGGTGTCACGGGCCGGATGCTCGGTGAGCATGGCCAGCGCCTCGGTGTGCGCCACCAGGTCACCGGCGACCAGCAGCACGGGGCCGATGGACGAGCGAGCCACCTTCGCGACCCTGCGCAGGTCGTCGGCGAGCCCCCGCGACCCCTCGGCGCCGATCATGTGGGTGCCGCCGGGCGCGTGGATGATGTCGCTGGAGCGGGTCACCACGTGCACCTCCCGCACCGAGAGTGTGGCAAGCTGTCCGGTCAGCCTGTCGAGCAGCGTTCCGGCGGGACAGCGCAGGGCGGACGCCTCGGTGGTGGCGAGCACGACCGCGGCCGTCTGGGAGGCGGCGTGAGAGTCAGGCAATCCGGGCTCCTTCGTATCCGACGGGATCACCGTACGAATCGGGGAGTGCGCACTCAGGGTAGCTAGATCTTGACGGGATAGCACGGGAGCACGCCGGACGATCGGGTACGCACCCATTACCCTCGCCATATCCGAACTGTCAAAGGAATCTGATCTTGGCCGAACGTGAACCGCGCCCTCGAACCGTCGGAGTGGTCCTGGCAGGCGGCGTCGGCCGGCGCGTCGGCCTCGGCACCCCCAAGCAGCTGCTGGAGATAGCGGGCCGGACGATCCTGGAACACACCCTCGCCCTGTTCGAGGAGGCGCCGGAGATCGACGAGGTCATCGTGCTGATGGCGCCCGGCTTCACCGGGGAGGTGGAGCGGATCGTCGAGCGGAACGGCTTCGCGAAGGTCACCCAGGTCCTGGAGGGCGGCCAGAGCCGCCCGGAGACCACCTGGCGGGCGCTGCGGGCCCTGGGGCCACGGGAGTGCGACGTGCTGCTGCACGACGCCGTACGCCCGCTGGCGGACAGGAGGATCATCACCGACTGCGTCGAGGCGCTGAGGACCTGCTCGGCCGTCGAGGTGGCGATCCCGAGCTCCGACACGATCGTGGTGACCTCGCAGGGGCCGGACGGGGAGATCGTCCGTGACGTCCCCGACCGTGCCACCCTGCGCCGCGTCCAGACCCCGCAGTGCTTCCGGCTCTCGGTGATCCGCGAGGCGTACCAGCGGGCCTTCGCCGACCCCGGCTTCGGCGACCGGCCGCCCACCGACGACTGCGGCGTGGTGCTGCGCTACCTGCCCGAGGTGCCGATCCACGTGGTGACCGGCAGCGAGCGGAACATGAAGGTCACCCACCCGGTGGACCTCCTCATCGCCGACACGCTCCTGCGGCTCGCCGCGAGCGACGTTCCCTCCGCCTCGGCCTCCGCCCTGCGCGAGGCGATGGAGGGCAGGACCCTGGTGGTCTTCGGCGCGGGCGCCGAGGTGGCGGAGCTGGCCGGAGAGCACGGCGCCCGCGTGTTCCGCTTCCCCGGGCCGTCCGACCTCTCCGGGGCGCTCGAAGGGGTGCGTGTCGAGGACCCCGGCGCCGTGGCCGACGCGCTCGCCCACGCCGCCAAGGAGACGAGCGGGATCGACTACGTGGTCAACGCCCCGGGGACCGCGCCCTCGGGCCGGCTCGACGCGGTGGACGACACCGCGATCGCCGAGAGCGTGAACGTGCACCACCTGGGCCCGGTCAACATCGCCAGGGCCGCCCTCCCCCATCTCCGCGAGACCCGGGGCCACCTGCTGTTCCACGCCCCCGCCCGGGTCGAGGGCGCCGATGACAGCCTGCGCTCCGCCGCGGGTGCCGCGGTGGCCGGTCTGACCCGGGCGCTGGCGGGGGAATGGGCCTTCTACGGGGTACGGGTCAACTGCGTCGTTCCCGGGCGGGGCGACGCCCCGCGCACCGTCGCCCGCACCTCGCTGGACGTGCTCGCCTCCGGCGTCACCGGTCAGGTGGTCGATGCCCGCCCCTGACCGGTTCCCGCCCCGGTGAAAGGGGTCAGCCCGGCTTGCCGAGCCTCCTCGGGCTGGTCAGAAAACCCCAACCCCACGACATGTGCATGGTGACGTAGACCAGCGGCAGCCGGATGAGTGCCTGGGTCGGCAGGCCGCTGCCGGTGACCACGGAGCCGGCCAGGATCGCCGCCAGGTAGCCGCCGGGGATCAGCAGGCCCGGCCAGAGGAAGGGGGAGAGCACCAGGCCGGCGAGGATGGCCAGCACGGCCAGCGGCGGCGCCAGGTAGCGCAGGTTGATCGTGCCCTCGTGGGTGCGGGCGACCACCCTGCGCCAACGTCCGTAGTGGAAGTACTGCTTGGCGAGGGCCTTGAGGTTGGGCCTCGGCCGGTAGGAGACGCGCATCCGGGGCTGGAACCAGACCAGGCCGCCCGTCTCGCGGATGCGGTGGTTCATCTCCCAGTCCTGGGCCCGCTGGAAGTGCTCGTCGTAGCCGCCGACCCGTTCCAGAGCCTCCCGGCGGAACACGCCGAGGTAGACCGTGTCGGCCGGGCCCGCGGTGCCGCCGGTGTGGAATCTGGCGCCGCCGACACCGATCTTGGAGGTCATCGCGCGGGCCACGGCCTGCTCGAACGGCGTGACGCCCTCGGCGGCCATGATGCCGCCCACGTTGTCCGCGCCGGTCTCCTCAAGGGTCTCGACCGCGACCCGGAGGTAGTCGTCGGGGAGCATCGCGTGGCCGTCCACCCTGGCGATGATCTTGTTGCTTGACGCGGCGATGGCGGCGTTGAGCGCGTTGGGAGTCCGGCCCGTGGGGTTGGGGACCACGATCACGCGGGGGTCGTCGGCGGCGATCTCGTCGGCGACTTCCTGGGTGCGGTCGCGGGAGGGGCCGATCGCGAGGACGACCTCGATCGGTCCTTCGTACCGCTGCGACAGCACCTGACGCACCGCCTCCCGCAGATGGCGCTCCTCGTTCAGCACCGGGATGACGATGGAGATCGGAGGCCAGACACGTGTCTCGGAAGACGACGCCGGCGCGGGCGAGTCGGGGAACTGCTTCATGGCGTCGCTCACGCTACTGTACGAACGGGTACCTCATCGACCCAGCAGGAGCCTAGGGGGCCATGCATGCGTGACCCGCATGAGGATTCGGGTGTGCACGTGGGCGGCGACGCCTACGGCAGCGTCCGATTGAACCCGAGACGTGACCGCAGGTCAGCCAGGGGTGCCCGCACCAGGCGACGCGGTCTCGTCATCGCGGGAACGCTCTCGTGCCTGGTCCTGGGCAGCTCCGGAGTGACGTGGGCGCTGACGAACTACGCGACGACAAAGATCAAGTCGGTCGACGCGGGGCTGCTGGAGTCGCGGCCGAGCAGCGGCGCGATGAACATCCTGGTGGTCGGCGTCGACAGGCGCGACGACCTCACCCGCAAGCAGCAGAACCAGCTCAAGCTGGGCCGCGAGAGCGGCGAGCGCACCGACACCATGATGGTGATCCACCTGTCGGAGGACCACCGCAGGGTCACCGTGGTCAGCCTCCCCCGCGACACCTGGACGACGATCCCCGGCAAGGGCCAGCACAAGATCAACGCGGCCTACCAGTTCGGCGGCCCGAAGCTCGCGACCCGCACGGTGCAGGCGGCCACCGGCCTGACCCTCCACCACTACGTCGAGGTCAACGTGCTCGGCTTCATCAACGTGGTCGACGCGCTCGGCGGCATCTCGGTCTGCACACCGGTCCCGATCAACGACCCGAAGACCGCGCTCAACCTGGAGCCGGGCACCTACTCCTTCGACGGCGTCAAGGCCCTCTCCTACGCCCGAACCCGCGCCACCGCCCGCTCCGACCTGGACCGCATCGACCGCCAGCAGCAGGTGATCTCCGCGCTGCTGAACCAGGCACTCAGCGGCGACACGCTCACCAACCCGATCAGGCTGGCCTCGTTCGTCGACACCGCCCTCGACACGGTCCGGGTGGACGACGCGCTCCGCAAGGACCTGCTCGGCCTGGCCAACCAGCTCAAGGACGTCTCCACGGACGACGTGGCCTTCGCCACGGTCCCGCTCGCCGAGGTCGACTACCGGACGCCGACCGGCGAGTCCGCCGTGCTCTGGGACAAGAACGCGGCCAAGGAGCTGTTCCGCCGGATCGCCGCCGACGAGACGCTCGTCAAGCCGACCAAACCCGCCGAGTCCACGCCCACCCCGAGCGCCTCGGCCTCCCCCTCGGCTCCCGCGCTGACCGTACCGCCCGCGCGGATCTCCCTCAGGGTTCTCAACGGCACCACGATCAAGGGGCTGGGCGCGCAGACCAGGGCCGAGCTGCAGAAGGTCGGATTCCTGGTGCCCGAGACGGCCGGCAACACCCCGCAGAAGGGCTTCGAAAGGACGGTCGTCCGGTACGGTCCGGGCCGCGAGGACTCGGCGCGCACCGTCGCCGCCGCGCTACCCGGCGCGGAGTCGCGCCGGGTGGAGAGCCTCGGTGACGCGATCGAGGTGGTCGTCGGCCTGAAACACGCGCCGCCGAAGAAGGTCACCGTGAAGGAGACGGCCGCACCGGCGACTCCGACCGCCTCCCCCTTGGCGACCCCAACGGCGAGGACGGCCACGGAGAACATCTGCAAAAAGTGATTTATGCGCATAACAATCTTCGGCTGGGGCAGTCAGCGGGGCACGGAGGTGATGACCGTGATCTCGACATTTGATGTTCAGACGTGGCGCAGCGGTCCCTGCGCGGTCGTGCGGGCGACAGGCGAGCTTGACCTGGCCGTCGCTCCCCGGCTGCGCGCGGAGATCGACCGCGTCCTGGACGGTGCCGGCGTCCCGGGTCTGGTGGTCGACCTGACCAGGGTGCCGTTCTGCGACTCGGTGGGACTGGGCGTCCTGGTGGGCACCCTCACCCGGCTCAGGGAGGCCCACTGCCGCCTCATCCTGGTGGTGGGTCCCGGCATGATCACCCATCTGCTGACGATCACCAATCTCGACCGGCACTTCGAGGTACGCGGCAGCCTGCGCGAGGCGCTGGACGCACTGACCCCGAGCCACTCGACGAACTGAATCACCCCAGCTCAGAGCAGCTTTCCCGGCCGGCTCACCCTCCTCTTCCGCAACTCTCGCAGCACCCTCCCAACCCTTTTCGAGCCCTCCGGCCGAAGGTCGACGCGCGCCACCGGCAAACTGTTTCCTCGAATAGCTGGCACATATACGGGTAGGCATCTACACTTCGCTTCGAAGCTACACGATCACGGAAAGCGATGGTTCGCACCGTTAGGGAGTATCGTGGCTTCAGATCGTCCATCCTTTTTCGCGCCGGGCAAGACGCGATCGGGAGGACGAGCTGAGGCCGGACGTCAGAGTGACACTCCCCGGCCGGATACGTACATTCACGTGAGCCTGCAGGGAAGTGGGCGATGAACGCACTTCAACTCACGAGCGAACACGCGAGCGGCTTCGTGGTCATCACGGTGGCCGGCGAGCTCGACCTGGCCACCAGGCAGGAACTGTCCGACTGCGTGCAGGAAACCATCGACGCCTGCCACGAAACGGTCATCATCGACCTCTCCGGGGTCACCTTCATCGACGCCTGCGGCCTGAGCTCGCTGATCGGTATCAAGCGGTACGCACGCGAGCACGACGCCCCGCTACTCCTGGCCGGAGCGCCACCCGTGGTCCTCAGGCTGCTGAAGCTCACCCACCTTGAGGCCTCCTTCACGGTGATCTCGCGCTCGGAGACGATGGGCCCCCCGCCGGGCTGCCCCCAGCACGCGCCGTCCGTCCAGGCGAGCACCCCCCTCGCCGACCGGTAGGCAGCCCGCCACGCCGGCGGAGGCGGCCACCACGGCCGTCTCACGCCCTCTACCGGCCTCCAGGATCAGGCCGACTCCCTGATCACCAGGGTCGGTTCGAAGATCCGTGAGGTCACCGGGTGGTCCGGCTGCTCGATGTGGGCCAGCAGCAGCCGTCCCATCTCGGCGGCCATGTCCTCGACGGGATGGCGGACCGTGGTGAGCGGCGGGCGGCAGACCAGTGCCGCGCTGCTGTCGTCGAAGCCCACCATGGCCACGTCGTCGGGCACCCGGCGCCCGTGGTGGCGCAGCACCAGCAGGGCGCCCTGGGCCATCAGGTCGTTGGCCGCGAAGACTCCGTCGATGTCGGGGTGCTCGGCGAGCAGCCGCTCCATCGCCGCCTCGCCGCTGGCAAGCGTGAAGTTGCCCTCCACGCAGGGAATGTAGGGGTGGCCGTGGACGGCCATCGCCTCCTGGAAGCCCGCCAGGCGGTCCTGGCTGGCCGGGACGTCGAGCGGGCCGGAGATGGTCGCCAGCCGGCGGCAGCCTCGGGCGACGAGATGGTCGGCGGCCAGCTTGCCCCCGGCCCGGTGCGCGACGTCGACGTAGCTGATCGGGATCGGCCTGGCCGGTCTGGCGAAGAGCACGGTGGGCAGCGCGGCCTCGGCGAGCAGCCTGGGCAGCGTGTCCTCGGCGCTGATGGAGACCAGGATGGCCCCGTCGGCGTTGCCCTGGCGCAGGTAGGCGATGACCTGGTCGCGGCTCTCCGGGGTGTCGGCGAACATCAGGATCGGGTAGATGCCCAGCGGGCGCAGGAAACCGACGACCCCCCCGGCCACCCGCCCGAAGAACGGGTCGGCGAAGACATGGCCGGGGAACGGGTTCTCCTCGTCGCCGCCGGCCCCGGAGACGATCAGGGCGATCGCCCCCGTCCGCCGGGTGACCAGCGAGCGCGCCGCCTGGTTGGGCACGTAGCCGGTAAGGGCGATCGCCTGCCTGACCTTCTCCTGGATCGCGAGATCGACATTGCGAATTCCGTTGATCACGCGCGAGACCGTGGCCCGGGAGACCCCCGCCGCCCGTGCCACATCCTCCAGGGTGGGGGGTGCCGACACCCGCGGCAGGCCTTCGCCCATAACCTCTCCTTAAGCGTGAAGACCCCCGGCCTCAGCTGTGGGGAGTACGTCAGAAGGCTTTTATAGCACAGCGAGAGAGCGCTCTCCCGAGGGCTTTCGCGGGCTCGGCGCCTGCTCACCGGCGAGCACCTCGACGCTCAACGGCAGGTCGGCGGCCGAGCGTCCGGCGAGCACCGTGAAGGCGCCCTCCTCGGCCCGCCAGGCGTGGTGCTCGGCCGACCAGTGCTGGAAGGCCCGCGCCGGGATGTCCACCGTGACGTCGACGACCTCGCCGGGCCCCGCGTCGGCCAGGACGTAGCCGGCCAGCCAGCGCACGGGACGGGCCACGCCCGTCTCCGGCCGGGACAGGTAGACCTGGACGACCTCGCGCCCGGCGCGCTCGCCGGTGTTGCGCAGCCGTACCCGGACCGGCAGCGAGCCGTCGGGGGCGGCCTCCCAGGGCAGCGTGAGGCTGTCGTAGGACCAGGACGTGTAGCCGAGCCCGTGCCCGAACCAGTACGCGGGCGGCTCGGGCTGCCGCAGCCAGCCGCGGTAGCCGATGTCCAGGCCCTCGGCGTAGGCGAGCGTCCCGCCGTCGGGGGCCGTGGAGACGAGTGCCCGCTCCGCCCAGGTCGTGGGCAGCCGGCCGCCGGGCTCGGCGCGGCCGAACAGCACGTCGGCCAGGCCGTGCCCGTACTCCTGGCCGGGGAACCAGCTCAGCAGCAGCGCCGCCACCTCCTCGCGCCACGGCAGGACCATGGGGCCGCCGGAGTTGACGACCACGACGGTGGCCGGGTTGGCCGCGGCCACCGCGCGGACCAGCTCGTCCTGGCGTCCCGGCAGGTCAAGGTGGGTACGGTCGACGCCCTCGTTCTCGATCTCCTCGGTGGAGCCGACCACGACGACGACGGCGTCGCAGGTCCCGGCGAGCTCGACCGCGGCCGCCAGCTCCACCTCGTCGGCTCGCCGGGGCGGGTCGGCGGCCAGCACCGAGGCGATCCCGCTGCCGGGGTCGAGCCGCCGCCGGGAGACGAGCTCCACCGCCCTGCCCACGGCCATCGGGACCCTGACCCGCCGGTACGGCGGGGACAGGTGCACGGTGGCGGGGTCGTCGGTGTCGCGTTCCACCTCCTCGTCCACCAGGACGCGGCCGTCCACCTCCAGCAGCACGTGCCCCCATCCGGCCACCGCCAGCTCCCAGGCGCCGTCCGTCGCCGGGCTCAGCAGCGCGCGGATCTCGACGGTGGCCGCGGCGTCGATCCGCGCCGGTTCCAGGACGCGGCCGGTCAGCCGGTGCTCGGCGTGGATCTCCGCGCCCCCGGCGTCCAGCAGCCTGACCAGGACGCCGGGTTCACCGGTCAGCGGGTTGCGGGCGTTCTCCGTGCCCAGCGGGGTGGGCCGGTCGTCGAGGTGCGGGCCGGGCGAATGGAGCACCTCCGCGGTGCCGGACAGCGCCTCGCGGATGCCGTCGAGGGGCGACACGACGGACATCGGGTACACGCCCGCGCTGCCGCCGCCCTGGATCCTGGCGACGGCTGCCTTCGGCCCGAGCACCGCGACCCTGCGCAGCCGCGAGGGGTCCAGCGGGAGCAGCGACCCCTCGTTGCGCAGCAGCACCGTGCTCGCGGCGACGGCCCGGCGCAGCAGCGCGCGGGCGGGGCCGTGGTCTTCCCGTTCCGCGGGCTCCGGCGGGACGGCGGAGCCGAGGTCCAGCGCGCCGACCCGGGAGGCCAGCCTGAGCAGGCGCCGTACCTTGTCGTCGATCGCGGCCTCGGGTACCTCGCCCGCGCGCACCGCGGCGACCAGTGCCTCTCCCCAGGGGCCCTGCGGCCCCGGCATCGCGAGGTCCTGCGCGGCGCGGGCCGAGGGAGCGGTGGAGCGGACGCCTCCCCAGTCCGACACGACCACCCCGTCAAACCCCCACGTCGTCTTGAGCGGGTCTGTGAGCAGCGGGCTCTCCGACATCGTGGTCCCGTTCACCCCGTTGTAGGCGGACATGACGGCCCAGACGCCCGCCTGCACCGCGGCCTCGAACGGCGCCAGGTACAGCTCGTGCAGGACCTGCTCGTCGACGCGGGCGTCGAGGGTGAGCCGCTCGGTCTCGGAGTCGTTGGCGACGTAGTGCTTGGCGGTGGCCGCCACCCCGCCGGACTGGACTCCCCGGACACAGGCGGCGCCGATCCTGCCGGTCAGCAGGGGGTCCTCGGAGTAGCACTCGAAGTGGCGCCCGCCGAGCGGCGAGCGGTGCAGGTTGAGCGTCGGGGCGAGCAGGACGTCCACGCCCTTGCGCCGCGCCTCGGCGGCGAGCAGCCCACCCAGCAGCTCCACCAGATCCTCGTCCCAGGTCGCGGCCAGTGCGGTGGCCGACGGCAGGGTCAGCGAGGTGCTCCGCTCGTCCCAGCCCTCCCCGCGCACACCGACCGGGCCGTCGGAGGTGACCATGGCCCGCAGTCCGATGCCCGGCTCGGCGTGGGTGGACCACACGGTCGCCCCGGTGAGCAGCCGCACCTTACGCTCCAGGTCCAGCTTCTCCACCAGCCGGTCGAACTCGTCGATGCTCACGTGGTTTCCCTTCACCGTTGGAGATCACTGTTGTAGATCACTCTTGGAGAGCGCTCTCCAGTACGTCATGACGTCAGCGCGCTGTCAATGTCCAAAAACGGCGGCGCGACGGCGCCCCTGGGGATCCGGTCAGCGGATGCCGTCGAGCAGATCGTTCTGGGTGGCGCGGGCCCGCTCGACGGCTGCGGCCAGAGCCCTCGTCCCCTCGTCGGCACCGGCGGTCTGCTCGGAGCGGGCTACCGCGGCCGACTGGTCGAGGTGCTCGCGCAGGCGGTCGGCGAAGAGCCGGTCGAAGGCCGGACCGGCGGCCTTCCTCAGCGCCGCCAGATCGGCGGCGGTGACCATACCCGGCATGTCATGCCCTTCGTGCACGTTCGTCGCGGGCAGGCCGGTACGGCCCAGCATCTCCCTGAGGCGTTCGAGCTCGGCCAGATGGGCCTTCCTGATCCGGGCGGCCAGCCGCCGTACCGCCGGGTCGTGCCCGCGTTCGGCGCCGAGGTCGAGCAGGGGCAGCGTCCGCTCGTCCATCGGGATCATCAACTGGAGCCACGCGGTGTCCGTGGTGTTGAAACCGGCCGCCGGCGTGGCGGCGGGGGCGGTGGGGGCGGTGGGGACGACCGGTGCCGGGGATTCATGGTGGTGGCCCGGCGCGGCCGCCGGGGAGTGGGCACCGCAGCCGGCGACCGGGCCGGACACGAGGAACAGGGTGAGAATCGCGCCGGCACGTCTCATATGGACCTTCTCGTGTCAGGGGCGGGTGCCAGGCCCCGGCCGCCGGGGCCGGGACCTGGCATCCGCGGTCAGGGGAGCTCGAAGTTCTCCGTGAGGGCGGCGCCGCGGTGCGGCTTGTACAGGTCGTAGCCACGCGGGTTGCACTGGAGACCACCATTGATGCAGTGGGTCACCAGGGCGTCAAGGATGGCGGGGCTGTCCCAGGCGTTGAAGAAGTCGTAGTGCCAGGTGTAACCGCGGCCGCTGGCCAGCCGCGCCTGCGACAGGTCACCGCTCGCGGGGAAGGCGATCTTGAACTCCAGCATCGGCACCGCCACCGGGTGGCTGGCCGGGCAGTAACCGTCGACGGGATAGGACATGTGGCTCTTGTGGTTGGGGCTGTCGAGGTTGACGCCGTCCCAGCAGCTCGGCGACTGGTAGCGGACGTTCACCTGGCTGCCCGCCACGCAGGAGGTCGGGATGTCCCAGCTGTGGGAGATGTCGCCGCACTCGAAGCCCTCGACGGTGCCGGGAGAGTCGCGGAACTCCGCCAGCGTCGCGGTCGGGCTGCCGACGACGAAGCGCAGGCCCTGCGGGAAGGGCTGCACCTGCCAGTAGTCAAGGATGCCGGACTTGTAGTAGATGACCTGGTTGCCGGTCGGCCGGATCAGCTGGTCGCCCTTGTAGAAGCTCGGGAACCAGTAGGCCGACCTGTCGTGCGGGTTGGTGCACGAGGTGCCGCCGCCGAGGAGCGAGGAGGTCGTGCTGCTCGCGTTGGTCGTGTTGTTGCCGACGAAGGTGTGCATGTGCGAGGCGCCGGGCAGGCCGGGGTAGACGATCGGGTCGTCCGGCCGGTCCGCCGTCCAGGAGCAGTTGGCCTGGAACTCGTGGTGGGTCACCTCGTCGGTGAACGTCGGCTTCGGCCTCGGGGTGGTCCCGGCGCCGCCGGTGCCGTACACCTTGAACTCCCAGAGGGAGTAGCCGTAGCCGGTGCCCCGGGCGGTGCCGTACATCCGCACGTAGCGGCCGGAGCCGGAGACAGCGAGGGTCTGGGTGCCGCCGGTGCCGGTGGTGGTGGAGTAGATGTCGGTCCACGGCGCCGCGCCGTTGCCGGAGACCTGGATCTTGAACGCCTTGCCGTAGGCGCCCTCCCAGTTGAGAACCACCTGGGAGACGGTCGCGGTGGCACCGAGGTCCACCTGGAGCCACTGCGGGTCGGCGGCGGCGCTGGACCACCGGGTCCCGTTGTTGCCGTCGAAGGCGGCCCCGGCACCGTACCCGCCTCCCTCGGTGGAGGAGGCGGTCGCGGGCCGGCCCTGCGAGAGCAGGGCGTCCGCCGCGGTGGCCGGGGTGATGATCGCCAGACCGGCCGCGACCAGCGCGGTGAGCGTGGCGACGACCAGTCCCAGGCGGAGCCTGACTGGGCTTCGGGATGGGTGCATTGCCTCTCCTTCTGTGGGGGGTGGCCGTCGAAAACGGCGGCACGGAGAGCGCTCTCCTATGAGGTTGATCCATTTTGTTATGAATTGTCAAGACGAGATCGCACTCAACCCGAAACCCGTCGTTCATGTTCGTGACACACGGAGTGCGGCACCAGCGGCTTCTACGGGGGCCTCTCGGCCGGGGGCAGGTTTCCAGAGCGTGAGCAGCGCGTTTCGGACTCGCGCGAAGAAGGGCCTTGACACCGCTCGATCTCCGGTAGCACCCTCGGTTACGGAGAGCGCTCTCCCCCCTGCCGCGTTGATGGCAGGCATCCCCTTTTCGAGGAGAGATCGTGCATCCAGCTCGTGGTTCGGGCCGATTCCGGTTAGGTCTGGTCATCGCCGCCCTCGCGGCCCTGGTCGTCTCCGGTCTGGCATTCGTCAGTCCCGCGGCGGCGGCCGACACCCTGCTGTCACAGGGCAGGACGGCGACCGCCTCGTCGTCCGAGGGCGCCGCCTACGGCGCGGCGGCAGCGGTCGACGGCAACCTGACGGGCACCCGGTGGGCCAGCGCGTTCAGCGATCCGCAGTGGCTCCAGGTGGACCTCGGCGCCACCGCGACGATCAGCCGTACCGTGCTGACCTGGGAGGGCGCCTACGGCAAGGCGTTCAAGATCCAGATCTCCGACAACGGCACGACGTGGACGGACGTCTACTCGACCACCACCGGCACCGGCGGCACCCAGACCCTCGACGTGACCGGCACCGGCCGCTACGTACGGATGTACGGCACCGCCCGGGGCACCGGCTACGGCTACTCCCTCTGGGAGTTCCAGGTCTACGGCAGCATGGGCGGCACCCAGGGGCCGAACTGCTCCACCGCGAACGCCGCCCAGGGCAGGCCCGCCTCGGCCTCGTCGTCCGAGGGCGCCGCCTACGGCGCGGCGGCAGCGGTCGACGGCAACCTGACGGACACCCGGTGGGCCAGCGCCGCCAGTGACCCGCAGTGGCTCCAGGTCGACCTCGGCTCCTCCCAGCCGATCTGCCAGACCGTGCTGACCTGGGAGAGCGCCTACGGCAAGGCGTTCAAGATCCAGATCTCCGACAACGGCACCACGTGGACGGACGTCTACTCGACCACCACCGGCACCGGCGGCACCCAGACCCTCGACGTGACCGGCACCGGCCGCTACGTACGGATGTACGGCACCGCCCGGGGCACCGGCTACGGCTACTCCCTCTGGGAGATGCAGGTGCGCACAGGCACCGGCGGCAACCCCCAGGAGCCCGAGGAGCCCGGCACCTGGACCGAGGTGTGGAAGGACGACTTCAACGGGGCGGCCGGCACCTCCCCCTCGGCCGCCGACTGGATCCTGCGCACCGGCACCTCCTACCCCGGCGGCGCCGCGAACTGGGGCACCGGCGAGGTCGAGACAATGAGCGCCTCGACGGCCAACGTCTTCCTCGACGGCACCGGCAACCTGAACATCAAGGCGATCAAGGACGGCGCGGGCAACTGGACCTCGGGCCGGATCGAGACCCAGCGCACCGACTTCGAGCCCAAGCCCGGCGAGATGCTCAGGTTCAGCGCCCGGCTCAAGCAGCCCGACGTCGCGAACGCCCTCGGCTACTGGCCGGGCTTCCGGGCGACCGGCGCCGCCTACCGCGGCAACCACAACAACTGGCCCTCCGTCGGCGAGACCGACATCATGACCGGCGTCAACGGCCGCGACCAGCTGGCCAACACCCTGCACTGCGGCACCGCCCCCGACGGGGTGTGCAACGAGTACAACGGCCGCACCAGCGGTTTCGCCACCTGCGACGGCTGCCAGAGCGGGTACCACGAGTACGCCCAGGTCATCGACCGCACCAAGACCGACGAGGAGATCCGCTTCTATCTCGACGGCAGGCAGACCTGGATCGTGCGCCAGAGCCAGGTCGGCGTCGCCGCCTGGAAGGCCGCCCTGCACCACGGCTTCTACCTCCGCCTCGATCTGGCCATCGGCGGCTCGCTGCCCAACGCGCTCGCGGGCGTCACGACACCGACCGCCGCCACCACCTCGGGCGGCGTGCTGAGCGTGGACAAGGTCTCGGTCTCCAGGCAGACCGGCACCACTCCCGCCGCCATGACCGACCCGGCGACCCCGGCCGGCCCGAGCACGGTCAGGGTGACCGGCTCCCAGGGCAACTGGCAGCTCCAGGTGAACGGTTCGCCGTATGTGATCAAGGGCCTGACCTACGGCCCGCCGCAGGCCGCGGCCGACGGCTACATGCGCGACCTTGCGGCCATGGGCGTCAACACGATCCGTACCTGGGGCGTCGACGACACCCACACCCCGGCACTGCTGGATCGGGCCGCCCAGCAGGGCATCAAGGTCATCGTCGGGCACTGGCTCAACCAGGGCGCCGACTACGTCAACGACACCGCGTACAAGACCAGCGTGAAGAACGAGATCGTCGCCCGGGTCAACGCCCTCAAGGGCCGCCAGGGCGTGCTCATGTGGGACGTCGGCAACGAGGTCATCCTCACCATGCAGGACCACGGCCTGCCGGCCGACGTGGTCGAGCAGCGACGGGTGGCGTACGCGAAGTTCGTCAACGAGGTGGCGGAGGCGATCCACGCCGCCGACCCCAACCACCCGGTCACCTCCACCGACGCCTACACCCACGCCTGGACCTACTACAAGGCCCACTCCCCCGCCCTGGACCTGCTCGCGGTCAACTCCTACGGCGCCATCCACACGGTCAGGCAGGACTGGATCAGCGGCGGGTACACCAAGCCGTACATCGTCACCGAGGCGGGACCGGACGGCGAGTGGGAGGTCCCGAACGACGTCAACGGCGTGCCCAACGAGCCGACCGACCTGCAGAAGCGGGACCAGTACACCGCCAGCTGGAACGCGATCAAGGGCCACACCGGCGTCGCACTCGGTGCCACCGAGTTCCACTACGGCCTGGAGAACGACTTCGGCGGGGTGTGGCTCAACACCACCACCGGCGGCTGGCGTCGGCACGGCTACCACGCGCTCAAGGCGACCTACACCGGGCAGCCCTCGGCGAACACGCCCCCGGAGATCACCTCGATGACCGTCGGCTCGCAGACCGCCGTCCAGGCCGGCAAGCCCTTCACCGTCGAGGTCGCCGCCTCCGACCCGAACAACGACCTGATCCGCTACAACCTGATGTTCAGCAACAAGCACATCAACGGCAACCGCGGCTTCGACAACGTCAGGTTCACCCAGACCGGCCCCGGCAGGTTCTCGGTGACCGCACCGGAGCAGATGGGCGTGTGGAAGGTGTACGTGTACGCCTTCGACGGGCACGGCAACGCCGGCATCGAGCAGCGCTCCTTCCGCGTGGTCCCGCCCACGGTCGCCGGAACCAACGTGGCGCTCGGCAAGCCGACCACCGCCTCCACCTACCAGGCGACCGGTGACGGCGGCCCGTTCACCCCAGGCCGGGCGACCGACGGCAACTTCTCGACCCGCTGGGCCAGCGAGTGGGCCGACCCGCAGTGGATCCAGGTGGACCTCGGCGCGACCACCGCCATCAAGCACATCCAGCTCGGCTGGGAGGGCGCGTACGGCAAGGCGTACCAGATCCAGACCTCGACCAACGGCTCGACCTGGAGCAACGCCTACTCGACCACGACCGGCGACGGCGGGTTCGACTCCATCGACCTCACCGCGTCCGCCAGGTACGTCCGGGTGAACCTCACCCAGCGCGGCACCGCGTACGGCTACTCCCTCTGGGAGTTCGGCGTCTACAGCTAGTTCCTCGCTGGATCCTGCACAGCGTCCGGCCCTGGACAGGGCCGCGTGTGCGAGTAGTGACATACCGCCCAGGTCTTTTACTGGGCGGTATATGAACCCCACCACGCGCAACCCCCGCGGGAGGCCATCACAATACCCACTTGTACGGAATAGGCTGGGGGTGGGGTAGATTGTTTTTATATG
>NZ_JBEXGU010000060.1:0-49919 GCF_040607515.1 Streptosporangium sp. NPDC005286
CCAGTCTCAGCAAGAAGGACTCAAAGATCCCGGAACGAAGAAGGCATCCGCCCCCCGACCGGGGAACGCGCCCGCACCGTCATTAGGAACGAAGCCCTGGACCGTCGATCGCCCCCAACCCTTTGCGGGGATCAGCCACAGTCAGGCGATCGTCAGGGTGGCACCACTAAGGGAAACGTGGCGATATGCGGCTTGCTGTGGTCAGAGCCAGGCATTGCGTGCGACCAAGTTGAGCACCAGGGCACCGGCATTCCAGGCGTCGTCAACTCCACGGTGTTCTGTGCCTTCCAAAGGAAGGCCGGCGAGCCGGAAAGCCTCGGGGCGGTCGGGCCCATGCGAGAGACCGTAGGCGGCGGCAAACTTTTGTTTGGCATTGGTATGAAAAGGGCTGAGAGGGTAAAAGACGCCTGCGGCGGCGCACTGTTCGGTGAACTGCCTGCGATCGAAGTCGCCCCAGCTCGCCCAGTGCCGTGTTCTAGCCTCATGATCGCTGACGAGCAGGGCGCATGCCTCGGAGAAGGAGAGGCCCCGGTCGACCTCGCGCTGGGTAAGACCGGTCAACTCAGTGCAGAAGTCGGTGACCGTCGAACGCTCTGGCCGGATGAGGATCCGGTGCCGGGACACCCGAGTCCGAGTGGTGAGGTCCACGACGCACAGGCCGACTTCGATGATCTCTGTGATCTGACCGGGTGGCGCGACACGACCGGGCCAGCAGGTCGCCTCGACGTCGATGACATTCAGTAACATCAGCACCTCATCCGGATGTTTTCAAACGCACTCTACTGACATTTCGCCCACTCGCTGATGATCAATGAGTTTGCCAGTCGGTTGCGGGCTCGGCAGGAGGACATCCCGGCCATCGTCTGGGCTCTTGCTCGCTGAGGCACAAGTAGTTTCCTTGGTTGCTGAGCTGGTCTTGGCTGATGTACCCCGGCTTTCGTGGAGTCGCTTTGGTTGACTTACATGCCTCCACCCCCTTCAGGAAAGGTCGGCATGGCAAGGAGATATCCCCCTGAGTTCCGTCGGAAAGTCCTGGATCTGTTGCAGGCCGGCCGGACCGTGCGGCATGTGGCCTTCGATCTACAGATCAGCGACCAGACGATCTACAACTGGCGCGAGCAGGAGCTAATCGACACCGGCCAGAAGCCCGGCATCACCTCCTCTGATCACATTGAGCTGGTCGCGGCCCGGCGCCGGATCGCCGAATTGGAGACCGAGCTGGCCGTGACCAGGCGTGCCGCCGAGCTGTTGAGAGAGGCGGTGCCCCAAAAGGCGGTTCGAGGCCATCGCGGTGATGGCCGCCGAAGGACTCCCCATCCAGGTCTGTTGCCGCATTCCGAACGTCTCGGAGTCGGGCTTCTACGCCTGGAGAGACCGGCCACCCTCAGCCCGGGCGCTCCGGCACGCCTGGCTGACCAATGAGATCCGGCAGGTGCACGCCGCATCCAACGGCATCTACGGCGGCCTGCGGGTGCATGCCGAACTCACCTTGGGACGCGGCATCGCGGTCAGCCACGGTGCGGTGGCCATGCTGATGCACCGCGCCGGCATCAAGGGCCTACCCGGCAACAAGCGCCGCCGACCCGTTCACCGGACACCCACCGCCGCGGACCTGGTCGACCGCCAGTTCGCCCGAGACGCCCCCAACGAGCTGTGGGTCACCGACATCACCGAGCACCCCACCCGCGAAGGCAAGGTCTACTGCCGAGTCGTCTTGGACGTCTACTCTCGCCGGGTGGTGGCTGGTCCATCGATGCCGGCCAGACCGCCACCCTGGTCACCAATGCACTCGGCATGGCCATCCATAACCGCAGGCCGGCGGCGGGCACGCTGATTCA
Organism: Streptosporangium sp. NPDC005286; assembly: GCF_040607515.1. Lineage (NCBI taxonomy): Bacteria > Bacillati > Actinomycetota > Actinomycetes > Streptosporangiales > Streptosporangiaceae > Streptosporangium > Streptosporangium sp. NPDC005286. The sequence continues at coordinate 1,839 of NZ_JBEXGU010000060.1, forward strand.
CTCCGATCACGGGGTGCAGTTCACCTCCTGGGCCTTCACCCGCCGTGCCCACGATTCCGGTCTGGTTCCATCGATGGGGTCGATCGGCGACTGCTTCGACAATGCAGTCATCGAGTCGTTCTGGGGACGGATGCAGACCGAGTTACTCAACCGCAAGCGGTGGAAGACCCGTATCGAACTGGCGAATGCGATCTTCGAGTACTTGGAGATCTTCCACAACCGGCGGCGACGACACAGTGCCCTGGGGATGCTCACCCCCATCGAGTACGAGATGCTTTACCCGAACGCCCAGCTGGCATGAGAGTCAACCAAGCCGACTCCACCGAACTCGGGGTACATCATTTGCGAGTAAGACCGATGCGGATGTCTGGCTTGCTCGGAAAGAGGGCGAGATCCACGACCAGGAGTGGACCGATCCGGACGCGGGCAAGGTCCCTTTCCGGAGTTACGCGGCCTCGTGGATGACGGAGAGGGCGCTCCGTCCCAAGACGGCTCAGCTCTATGAGGGTCTGCTTCGGCTGCACATCGCTCCGACCTTCGGCGAGAAGCTGCTGGCGGAGATCACCTCACGTCACGTTCGGCAGTGGCACACCAAGCTCCTGGAGGGCGGTCCCGGTGCGTCCACTGTGGCCAAGGCGTACCGGCTGCTGCGGGGCATCCTGAATACGGCTGTGGAGGATGACCTGATCAAGAAGAACCCGTGTCGGATCAAGAACGCCGGGGTGGAGCGTCCCGAGGAACGCCCGGTGTTGACCGTCTCGGAGGTCTTCGCGCTGGCCGGTGTCGTGCCTCGCCGGCTCCGCGCCCTGGTGCTCCTGGCGACTTTCGGCAGTATGCGATGGGGTGAACTCGCAGCTCTCCGGCGTCACAACCTCGACCTCACGGCGCGGACGGTGAAGATCGAGGCGTCGGTCTCGGAGATGAGGACGGGGAAGTTGGTCACTGGCCGGCCCAAGTCGGATGCGGGAGCTCGGGTCGTCACCCTGCCGGAGATCATCGTCGGTGACCTGGCCTGGCATCTCCAGCGGTTCAGCGAGCCGGAGCATGACGGCCTGGTCTTCGTGGGGGAGGAGGGCGCCCAGCTCCGGCGCAGCAACTTCACGAAGGTCTGGGCCAAGGCACTCAAGGACGCCGAGCTTCCGCAGATCCATGTTCACGACCTGCGGCACACGGGCAACACCCTGGCGGCGATGACTGGGGCCTCACTCAAGGAACTGATGGCGCGGATGGGCCACTCCAGCACCAAGGCCGCGATGATCTATCTGCACACGGCCAAGGACCGGGATAGGGCCATCGCCGACGCACTGGGGGAGATCGTCAAGGAAGGGCTCAAGTCCAAGGGTGACGACGGCGATGATCCGCCCCTTGTCGGGGCCAAGATCAACTGATCTGGCACGAATCTGGCACGCGAGTGAGAATGGTCTCCGAAAACAACTAAGACCCCGGTTCGGATTCATATCCTGACCTGGGCCTTTGAGTGTGGAGCGGGTGACGGGAATCGAACCCGCGCTGTCAGCTTGGGAAGCTGATGTTCTGCCATTGAACTACACCCGCAGCGGTATGCCGCCCCACCACTGTAGCGGAAGTTGGGTGGCTCTCGTCCACTGTGGGAAGCGGGATCGGGGTCTGTGCCGACGCTCCCGGGAGGGCGTGGCGTTGGTAGGTTGCCTCACGTGCTGCTTTCCGATCGTGACATCGTTGCCGAGATCGAGGCGGGGAGGGTGAGGATCGATCCCTTCCAGCCGGAGATGATCCAGCCGTCCAGTGTCGACGTATGCCTGGACCGCTACTTCAGGGTCTTCGAGAACCACCGGTACCCGCACATCGATCCGGCTGTCGAGCAGCCGGACCTGACGCGGATGGTCGAGCCCGACAAGGACGAGCCGTTCATCCTGCACCCGGGGGAGTTCGTGCTGGCGAGCACGTACGAGGTCGTCACGCTGCCGGACGACATCGCCTCGCGGCTGGAGGGGAAGAGCTCGCTGGGCAGGCTCGGCCTGCTGACCCACTCCACGGCAGGGTTCATCGACCCGGGCTTCAGCGGGCACGTCACGCTTGAACTCTCCAACGTCGCGACATTGCCGATCAAGCTCTGGCCCGGGATGAAGATCGGCCAGCTCTGCATGTTCAGGCTCAGCTCGCCGGCCGAGTATCCCTACGGTTCGGAGAAGTACGGATCCCGCTACCAGGGGCAGCGGGGACCGACGCCGAGCCGTTCGTACCTCAACTTCCACCGGACGCCGATCTGAGATCCGGGATCAGATCCCGGAGGCGGATTCTCCGCCAAAGATGAACTAACGGTGAATTCAAAGTGAACTTTCATGCCGGGGCGGGTTGTCGTGGCGGGGTGAACCCTCCGAAGAAGGGGAGCGCCCGGGGACTCCGAGGGGCGAGAGGCCGCGGGAACGGGTCCGCGGGTAGGGCTGCCGTGAGCAGGCAAAATTCGGGTTAACGGACGATCGTGATGGAAATCACCCTGATTTTTCGCGGGAGGCCGACGAGCCCTGGCGACCTTGGTGAACCGTGCGGGAAGGGCACTGGACGCGGGGGTTTCCGAGGGAGGTACGGGGAAGGTGCCGGATGGCGTTCAGGGGTAGAGAAGTCCCATACTTGGCCTGTCTTCGTCATACTGTGGCCGAAAACCAGCAAAACGGTCAGCGGAAAGATGACCTCAAGGCTGCCTCAAGCTGTGTGTCGCCGGGTATGCGCCGGGTAGCGACATCGGGAAGAGTGCATGTCTAGCGGGTGAAGTTCGCATTTCCGCTGGTAACCCGTACCCTTCTCTGCGGACCATCCCCGCACATCTGGAGAACGACGTGCGCCTCCGTCTCACACCAAGTGAGGACAGCTACTACGACTTGTTCGCAGACTCGGCGAACAACCTCGTCACAGCGTCCCGTCTGCTGGTAGAGATCATCAGTGACGGATCGGACAGGGAAGCTCTGGCCGAGAAGATGCGCGCATGTGAGCACGCCGGTGACGAGCGTACTCACGCGATCATGAACCGGCTCAACGAGAGCTTCATCACCCCCTTCGACCGCGAGGACATCTACCGTCTCGCCTCGAACCTCGACGACGTGATGGACTACATGGAGGCGGCCGCCGACCTCATCGTCCTCTACCAGATCGACCACCTGCCCAAAGAGGTGGTCCGGCAGGTCGAGGTTCTGGAACGTGCCGCCGAGCTCACCGCCGAGGCCATGCCACGGCTGCGCTCGATGAAGAACCTCAACGAGTACTGGATCGAGATCAACCGGCTTGAGAACCAGGCCGACCAGGTCTACCGCCGCCTTCTCGCCAAGCTCTTCGGCGGGGAGTACGACGCGTTGACCGTCCTCAAGATGAAGGAGGTCATCGATCAGCTCGAGATGGCCGCCGACGCCTTCGAGCACGTGGCCAACACGATCGAGTCGATCGCGGTCAAGGAAAGTTAAGTGGATCTCACGCTCGCACTCGTCATCGGCGTGGTGGTCGTAGCGTTGGTGTTCGACTACACCAACGGCTTCCACGACGCCGCGAACGCGATCGCGACCTCCGTCTCAACGCGCGCGCTGACGCCGAGGGCCGCGCTCTTCATGGCCGCGGCCATGAACTTCCTGGGTGCGCACCTCGGTACGCAGGTGGCCGCGACCGTCGGCAAAGGCATCATCGACGCTCCACAGGGAAGCCACGGTCTCGTCATCGTCGGCTCGGGCCTGATCGGCGCGATCACCTGGAACCTCATCACCTGGTACTTCGGCCTTCCCTCCTCAAGCAGTCACGCGCTGATCGGCGGTCTGGTCGGCGCCGCGCTCGCCTCGGCGAGCAACGTCCACTGGGACGGGGTGATGGAGAAGGTCGTCATCCCGATGATCCTGTCTCCGGTGATCGGCTTCACCCTCGCCGGGCTCATCATGATCGGCATTCTGTGGGGGTTCCGGCGCTCCCAGCCGTCGAAGACCAACCGGGGCTTCCGGTACGCGCAGACCGTCTCCGCGGCGGCGATGGCGCTGGGTCACGGCCTCCAGGACGCGCAGAAGACCATGGGCGTCATCTTCCTGGCCCTCGTGGTCGGCGGTTACCAGCATGACGGCGACCCGATCCCGCAGTGGGTCATCCTCGCCGCCGCCACGGCCATCTCGCTCGGCACGTACGCGGGAGGCTGGCGGATCATGCGGACGCTCGGCCGCCGGATCATCGCGCTCGACCCCCCACAGGGATTCGCCGCGGAGACGGCCGCGGCGACGGTGCTCTACACCGCGGCCATCGGCTTCGGTGCCCCGATCTCGACCACCCACACGATCACCAGCGCGATCATGGGCGTCGGCGCCACCAAGCGCCTTTCCGCCGTGCGCTGGGGCGTCGCGGGCAACATCGTGACCGCCTGGGTTCTCACGATCCCGGCCGCCGCGTTGGTCGCCGCGCTGTCCTACTTCGCGCTGCACTGGATGATCGAGTAGTACTCCAGGTGGACCAGATCCCTCGGGGGGGGACCTGGTCCACTTCAAGTCCGTCAGGCACTGCCCTTCCGGTACATCACGTCGACGTCCCAGCGGGTGAAACCCAGCCCCTGGTACAGGCGGATCGCCGCGGAGTTGCTCTCGTCGACGTACAGCATCACGTGGGTCAGGTCTCGCGAGCGCAGGTGGGCCAGGCCCGCCAGGGTCAGTGACCTGCCCAGGCCGCCGCCCTGCTCGGCGGGGTCGACGCCGACGACGTAGACCTCGCCGATCGGCTCGTGCGCGTGGTCGCCGTCGCCGTGCACCTTGGTCCAGTGGAAGCCCACCAGCCGGTCGCGGCCCTCGGGGCCGCCGGGCCGTACGGCGAGGAAGAACCCGGCCGGGTCGAACCAGGGTTCCCGCTCGCGCAGCTTGAGGTCGTCAAGCGTCCACGCGCCCTGCTCGGGGTGGTCGGCGAAGGCCTTGGCGTTGAGGGCGAGCCAGGCCTCCTGGTCTGAGGTGCCGGGCTCGAAGGTGCGGAGCCGTACGCCCTCGGGGAGGTCGAAGCCACCGATGTCGGCGGTGAGGGGGCGGCGCATCTGCCACAGCGACCTCGCCCTTTCGAACCCCTCCGACAGGGCGAGGGCATCGGCCGCCGGGTGTCCGCCGTGCGCCCACAGCCGCAGGTGCCCGCCGGCGCGGTCGAGCACGGCCCGCAGCAGCCGCCGTCCGTATCCCCGCCCGCGGAACGCCGGGTGGACGACCAGTTCCCCGCTGGGCCCCTCGACGGGGTCCGTCGGGTCCAGGTGGGCGTAGCCCGCGAGGTCGTCCCCGGCGTACAGGAGCACGGCTCCGGCCCGCTCGTCGCCGCCGTAGCGCAGGTGCAGCATGACATGTTCGTTGAGTGGCCGGACCCCGTCGGCCTTCGTGGCCGCATCCACCACCGCAAGGACCTCGGACACCTCTTGTTCGCCGAGTAGCCCCCGGTGTTCAACACGCACATTCATGTTCTGGACTCTAGGCGGGTACACGTCCTGGGAGAGCACCGGGGACTGGCAAAAGCCGCCAGCTACCGGTCGGGTGAATCGTTATCTCTCGGACATTCCTTGCACAGATAGTCCCCTTAGTGTCGTGGACCATGATGTCTCGTTCCTTCCTGCGGCTGACCATGGCGTGCGTGCTCGCCGGGGCCGGTGTCACGCTTGCGATTGGGCCAGCCGAGGCGGGCAACAAGCCCGCCAAGACGGTGCCGGTCCGCCTGCTCTCCCTCAACGATTTCCACGGCAACCTTGAGCCGCCGACGGGTTCCTCCGGCCGCATGGTCGATGAGAACGGCGCCACAGTCGACGCGGGTGGCGCCGCTTACGTCGCCACCCACCTCAAGCAGCTGTCCGACAAGAACACGCTGAAGGTCGCCCAGGGCGACCTGATCGGCGCGACCCCGCTGATCTCCGCGGCCTACCACGACGAGCCGTCGGTGGAGTTCCTCGGCAAGATCGGCGTCACCGCCTCCGCCGTGGGCAACCACGAGTTCGACGAGGGGTACGCCGAGCTCAGGCGGATCATGAACGGCGGCTGCCACCCGGTGGACGGCTGCTCGCCCGCGGGCAGGTGGAAGGGCGCGGCCTACAGCTACCTCGGCGCGAACGTCGTCTTCAAGCGGCCGGCGCAGGGCGCGGAGAAGCAGGCGCTGGACGCCCTGGGCGGGACGAACACCCCCTCGCTGCGCGCTCTGCTCAAGGACTACGGCATCCCGGCCCTGCCCCCGGTCGCGATCCGCTGGATGAACGGCGTGCCGATCGGGTTCATCGGCCTGGTCACCGGGAGTACCCCGAGCATCGTCACCTCGGAGGGCATCAAGGACCTCGACTTCATCGACGAGGTGAAGGCCGCGAACGTCGCGTCCAAGCTTCTCAAGATCGTTGGAGTCAAGGCCCAGGTCGTGCTCGTCCACGAGGGTGACCAGGTCACCGCGGGCCAGTCGCCCGACAGCTGCAGCGCCCAGCCGGGCGCGGGCAACCGGATCGCCACGCAGGTCGACGCCGAGATCGACATGATCCTCAGCGGCCACTCCCACCAGGCCTACCTGTGCACGGTGACCGACCCCAAGGGCGCCAGCCGCCTCTACAGCCAGGGTGGTTCCTTCGGCCGGGTCATCACCAAGGTCGACTTCCAGGTGGACGTCAAGACCCGCGATGTCGTGCGCTCCTCTGTCGTGGCCGACAACCAGGTCGTGACCAGGACCGTCACCCCCGACCCGGAGATCAGCGCGTTCGTCCAGACCTGGAAGGACCGCGTCGCGCCGGTGGCCAACCGGCCGATCGGCAAGATCACCGCGGACATCACCAACGCCGCGTCCGCGTCCGGCGAGTCCTCGCTGGGCAACCTGATCGCCGACGGCCAGCTCGCCGCGACCAGGACCGGCGGCAACGCCCAGATCGCCCTGATGAACCCGGGCGGCGTGCGGGCCAGCCTCACCTACGCGGGCTCGCCCGCCGGTGAGGGCGACGGGGTGGTGACGTACGGCGAGGCGTTCACGGTCCAGCCGTTCAACAACCTCATGCAGGTGGTCACGCTCACCGGTGCGCAGCTCAAGACCGTTCTGGAGCAGCAGTTCACCGGCGGCCCCAACGCCCAGCCGTTCACCAAGATCCTGCAGCCCTCGTCGAACTTCACCTACACCTACAGCGCGAGCGCGCCGTGGGGTTCGAAGATCTCCGCCATGAAGATCGACGGTGTCGGCGTGACGGACACCCAGACGATCAGGGTCGCGGCCAACAACTTCCTCGTCGGTGGCGGTGACGCGTTCGCCGCCTTCACCGGTGGCACCGACCTGTGGAGCGGCCCGCTCGACATCGACGCCTTCGCCGCCCACTTCGCGGCGAACCCGTTGATCACGCCCCCGGTTCCCAACCACATCACGGTCGCTCCGTAGCAGGGGCGAAAGGCACGACGCACGCGTCAGACCTGCCGGATGCCTCCGGTGGGTCTGGCGTGATGCCGGGAACCCGGGCCCACGGGGCGCGGAGGCACCGGTACGACCGCGGACGCGCGAACTCACCGATCGGCGGCCGACCTGGCAGCTTGGAGAGGCCAGTGCCGATCGCGGCGGGAGTGCCCGTCTCCCGCTCCCGCGCGGCGATCGCCGCGGGGTGGGAACCGCTCGCCCTACTGGCGGGCGGGCTCGCGCTCCTCGACGGCCTCGTTGCCGCGCTCGGGGACGAACCGGTAACCGACGTTGCGGACCGTTCCGATCAGTGCCTCGTACTCGGCGCCGAGCTTGGCGCGGAGCCGCCGGACGTGGACGTCCACGGTACGGGTGCCGCCGAAGTAGTCGTATCCCCAGACCTCCTGGAGGAGCTGGGCACGGGTGAAGACCCTGCCCGGGTGCTGCGCCAGGTATTTCAGGAGCTCGAACTCCTTGAAGGTCAGATCCAGCGCGCGGCCGCGGAGCCGGGCGGTGTAGGTGGCCTCGTCGATCGACAGGTCACCGTTGCGGATCTCGTCCGGCACCTCCTCGGCGGCGGCCAGGTTGAGCCTGCCCACGGCCATCCTGAGCCGCGCCTCGACCTCGGCGGGACCGGCGCTGTCGAGAATGACGTCGTCGGCACCCCATTCCGCGGTCAGCCCGGCGAGACCGCCCTCGGTGACGATCACCACCAGAGGGCAGGAAACGCCCGTGGTGCGGAGCAGCCTGCACAGGCTCTTGGCCTGGACGAGCTCGCGGCGTGCGTCCACCAGGATCGCGTCGGCGGGCGGGGCGTCGAGCAGGGCGGACGCCTCCGCGGGCACGACACGTACCGAGTGCAACAGCAGCCCCAGCGCCGGGAGCACCTCAGTCGAGGGCTCAAGGGCGTTGGTGAGCAGTAGGAGATTGCTCACAATGCCTCCTTCCCGCGTCATGTCGGCGATAGCCGTACAAACACGTAAGGACCCGGGGGCTACGTTGCCCAGGTCCCGTAGTACGTGAGGATAACCCACGAGGAGTAAGCGTCCAGCGAAGGTCCACCTGGTGAACACCGGTTCTCCGAGTGGATTCGCCGTAATGGTGTGGTAACCCTGTGTGTGTTCGAGGAGTTGATTCACAGGTGGCGACGGGCACTGTCAGATATTGGGCCGCGGCCAAGGACGCGGCGGGCATCGCGGAGGAGCCTTTCGAGGCCGAGACCCTTGCCGAGCTGATGACGAAAATCACACCGGGCCGTGAAGAGCTGGCCCGCGTGCTGAAGCGGTCGTCGTTCCTGGTCAACGGGGATCCGGTGGGCAGACGGGCGCACGAGACGATAGTCCTGGCCGAGGGGGCGACGGTGGAGGTGCTCCCGCCCTTCGCGGGGGGTTGATCGGGTGCTATCGCCGGCACGGCGTTTCGTACAGGATTGCAGGGGGAGGGCACGCGAACGGGCCCCCTCGGGCTGGAGAATGAACAGGGAGTCGGATGCGCAAGCTGATCGTTTTTCTGGTCCTGCTGCTCGCTCTCGTCGCGATCCTGGACAGGGTCGCCGTCGCCGGAGTCCAGCGTGAGATCGCCACGCAGGCGACGGCCAAGTACGACCTGGAGTCCCCGCCAGAGGTCACCATCGAGGGCATCCCCTTCCTGACCCAGGCGATCGCCGGGCGCTACGAGGAGGTCAAGGTCGCCGCGGGCGCGATGACCGTCTCGGGTGTCGCGCTGTCGAGCGTGGACTTCACCCTTTACGGTGTCACCGCGCCGCTTGCGGACCTGGTGCTCCGCCCCCAGCAGGTCGACATGCGCGCCGAGCGCGTGGTGGGGTCGGTGGTCGTCCCGGTGAAGACGCTCAGCCAGCGGGCGCCCCGCGGGATCAAGGTCGACGTCGTGGGCGACGCGCTCAACGTCAGCGGGGAGATCACCGTGCTGGGGCAGAAGGTGCCGGTGAAGGCGGTGCTGAAGGTCGAGATCGTCGAGGGCGGCCTGCAACTCGTCCCCGGGAAGGTGACCCTGGGCGGCGGCATCCCGGTGCCCGATCCCGAGCGGTTCATCAACTTCCGGATCCCGATCGGGAAGCTGCCGTACGACGTCAAGCTGACCGACATCAAGGTCGCGCCCGAGGGCCTGCGCATCTCGGGTGAGGCCTCCGATGTGCCGCTGAGAGGCTGAACGTGCCCCGTGTCTGAACCGGATCGTCCCGCCGTACGTCGTGGGGATGTGAGTCAAGCCGGAACCGCCGACGAGCAGCTTGTCAGAGCGCTCTTCGACGAGCACGGCGGACCACTCTACGGTTACGCGCTGCGGCTGACGGGCGACTCGGGGAGAGCGGAGGATGTCGTGCAGGAGACGCTGTTGCGGGCCTGGCGCCATCCGAACGCGTTCGCCGGCCGCTCCATCCGCGCGTGGCTGTTCACGGTGGCCCGCAATCTCGTCGTCGACCAGCACCGGGCACGTAAGGCGCGCCCGCCGGAGACGGGCGACGAGGCGCTCGCCGTGGTGCCCGCCGATGACGAGCTGGAGCGGGCGGTGGAGTCGTGGGCGGTCGCCGAGGCGCTGGCCGCGCTGCGGCCCGAGCACCGCGAGGTGCTGGCCGAGGTCTACTACCAGGGGAAATCCGTCGCGGAGGCGGCCGCGTCGCTCGGCATCCCCGCCGGAACGGTTAAGTCGCGCACGTATTACGCGCTTCGGGCGCTCAAGCTGGCGCTGGAGGAGCGGGGGCTCGCGCCATGATGACCTGTGACGAAGTACGGATGTCGCTCGGGGTCTACGTGCTCGGAGCCCTGGAGCCGGACGAGCGCGTGCTCGTCGAGGCCCATCTCGCCGAGTGCGCGGAGTGCGCGGCGGAGCTCGCCGAGCTGAGCGGGGTGGCGACGTTCCTCGGCAGGGTGTCCGAGGACGATGTGGCGCAGGTGGCGAGCCCGCCTACGGCGGTGCTGGAGCGGCTGCTCAGCGCCAAGGTCAAGCGGCGTCGCATCACCCGGCTGATGCTCCTCCTGGCGGCCTCGGTCCTGGTGGTCGGGCTCGGTGGCGGGACCTTCTGGGCCGTCATCCAGTCCCCGGGGGACGTCGCGACGGTCGCCGGGTCCGCCGCGCCCGAGTCGGCCGCGGACCTGAGCACTCAGGAGTACGCCGAGCCTCTCTCGGCCTCGGCCTCCGCGCCCGAAGCCAGGGCCAAGGCCTCTCCCACCTCCGCGCCCAGCGCCGACTCGCAGCTCCTGCTCGCCCCGAGCGACCTGCGGGTCACCGGGGGGGACGGCACGATCCGCGCGGTGGTGACCGCGTCCGCCGGGCAGGGGGCGACCACGGTCAAGGTCGTGCTCACCGGCGTGGCCAAGGGCACGCGCTGCCGGCTGGACGTGATCGGGGACGGTGGCGTCAGGGAGACGGCGGGCAACTGGACCGTCAACCGGGCCGCCTATGACAAGTCGGGCGCCTTCACGGGCACCACGACGATCCCACCGGAGCGCATCACGTCGTTCGAGATCGCCACCGCCGAAGGACGGGGGCTGCTCACGGTCGACGTCCCCTGAGCCTGTCCGGCGCCGCCGGGACCGCGTGGCAGGCGAGGGCGTTCGGTGCGGGGGCGTTCCGGGCGCGGAAACGGCGCCGGATGGCTGAGCGGCGCGGGAATGGCTCGGAGCGCCCGCCTGTTGTCGTGTTCCGTGACCGGATTGACGGTGGTGGTCGTCACTCTCGCCCTCGCCACGCTCGTGGGCGTGGTGGCGCGGCGGCGGAACGGCGTGGCGCGAGAGGTGAGGGGCGAGGTGGAGCGGCTCACGTCCGGCGACATCCACGCGGAGCTGGGGGAGCGGGCCACGCTGGTGCAGTTCTCCAGCTCCTTCTGCCAGCCGTGCCGGGCGACCCGGCGGATCCTCGACGAGGTGGCGGGGATGGTGCCCGGCGTCGCGCACGTGGAGATCGACGCGGAGTCCCACCTCGATCTGGTCCGGTCGCTGAACATTCTGCGCACCCCCACCGTCCTCGTCCTCGACGCGTCAGGGCGGGTGGTGCGGCGCGCATCCGGCCAGCCCAGGAAGGCCGACGTGATCGGCGCTCTAGGTCTGGTGATCGACGGATGAACGGGTCACCCTATCGTTCCTCAAATGATCACGTCTCAGAAATTGGACAGGGATGTGACAGATGGCGGGACACCGGGGTACTGTCGTGGACATGAACCCCACGACAGAGCTGCTCACAAAGCGGCGCGCGGTTGATTTCTGCCGCGTGACCACCGCGCTCTGTCGTATTTCCTAAAGGGCGATCTCAAGCGGCCGTCGAGCCGCACCGATCTGCACAACCCTTCAGGAGCATCAAGCGATGCAAGCTGATCCCCGAGCTCTCCGCTTCACCGCGGCCGTCACAACAGTCGTGCTCGCGCTCGTCCTCGTGACGGGCAGTGCGTGGCTGCTGGTTGCACAGGCCGTGGCGTTCGCACTGGGCACTCTCGGCCTCTCGCCGTACGGGATGGTTTTCAAAGGGATAGTGAAAAGCCCTCCGAAGGAGTTGGAGGACGCCGGCCCGCCGCGCTTCGCGCAGGGAGTCGGCCTCACCTTCGCCCTGGTGGGCTTGGTCGGATACGTCGCACAGATCACGCCGCTGGCCCTCGGGGCCACCGCGGCGGCACTTTTCGCCGGATTTCTCAACGCCGCTTTCGGCTTCTGTCTCGGCTGCGAGATGTTTTTGATCATTCGCCGCCTACTACCCGCCGCACGATGATCCTGGAGGATCAAAATGAGCCGCTCCGCCGTCCTGGTCGACGCTGACTGGGTCGAGGCCAACCTCGATACCCCCGGTGTCGTTCTCGTTGAAGTGGACGAGGATGCCAGCGCATATGACAAGGGCCACATCCGTGGCGCCGTGAAGGTCGACTGGAAGAAGGACCTGCAGGACCCGGTCCGCCGTGACTTCGTCGACCGCGAGGGCTTCGAGGCGCTGCTGTCCGCCCGTGGCATCGCGGGCGACGACACCGTGGTTCTCTACGGTGGCAACAACAACTGGTTCGCCGCCTACGCGTACTGGTACTTCAAGCTGTACGGCCACGAGAACATCAGGCTTCTCGACGGTGGCCGCAAGAAGTGGGAGCTTGAGTCCCGCGAGCTGGTCAAGGACGTTCCCAGCCGCCCCGCCACGGACTACAAGGCCAAGGAGCAGGACCGGTCCCTGCGCGCCTCCCGCGACGAGGTCGTCGCCGCGATCGGCAAGCTCAGCCTGGTCGACGTGCGCTCGCCCGACGAGTTCACCGGCAAGCTGCTCGCCCCCGCGCACCTTCCGCAGGAGCAGGCACAGCGTGTCGGCCACGTGCCCACCGCCCGCAACATCCCGTGGTCCAAGGCTGCCAACGACGACGGCACCTTCAAGTCCGACGAGGAGCTCAAGGCCCTCTACGAGGGCGCGGGTGTCGACTTCAGCAAGGACATCATCGCCTACTGCCGCATCGGGGAGCGCTCGGCCCACACGTGGTTCGTGCTGCACGAGCTCCTCGACCAGGCCGGTGTCAAGAACTACGACGGTTCATGGGTTGAGTACGGCTCGCTGGTCGGCGTGCCGATCGAACTGGGAGAGGCTCGATAATGACTCAGGGATGCGCTGCTCCGGAACAGACGATTGCCCTTCCGGCCGGGATCGATCTTACGAACCAGGCCGTCATCCAGGGCGTGGTCACGGGCGCGGGCACGGCCTACGCCCGTCTGCTCGACCACTCCGGTGAGTTCACCGGTGAGGTCGTGGTGTCCGAGGAGGGAATCTTCCGCTTCTTCGCCGCCCCCGGTGACTGGACCGTCCGCATCATCGCGGGCGGCGGCGTCACCAAGGACATCCCGGCCCAGGCCCGCCTGGGTGAGGTCACCCAGCTCGCGGTGTCCGTCTGACCCTTCGGTCCGACGCCCGCCGAGCCGGCTCGGTAAAAAGGACCGGCACTCCCTCGAGGGAGTGCCGGTCCTTTTGGTCAGGCCAGGTCAGCCGGCCAGCCGGTGCTCGACGCGCCGGAGGGCGTCGAGGTAGTCGGGCTCTGGGGACATGGCCGCGGCCAGGCGCAGGTGTGGCAGGGCCTCGGGGTGGCGGTTGGCGCGTTCGAGGGTCCTGCCCAGCAGGAATCGGGCGTAGTGGTCACCGGGGGTGCGCTCCAGCAGCGACTCCAGCGTCTCGCTCGCCCGGCCTAGCTGGGCCGAACCAAAGTAGGCGCGGGCCGCCAGCAGGCGGACGGCGGGGTCCCCGCCGTGCTCGGCCATCAACGGCTCCAGGGTCCGCAGGGCGCCGAGGGGATCTCTGACACCCAGCAGGGCCTCGGCCTGGCGTAGCCACCTGACCTCGTCGGGGAGTTCCCGCCGGGGAGCGGCGTGCCGCACCAGGTCGGCGAGGACCTCGGGCGGCTGCGCGCCCGCGACCGCCGTGTCACCCACCACGAAGGTCGGCGAGGTGGCGATGCCGAAGGCCTTGCCGCGCAGCAGTTCGGAGCGGACCTCCGCCGCCCCCTCGCCGTGCTCCAGAGCCTCGGTCATGCCCCCGAGTCCGGCCTCGGCGGCGAGCGCTGCCAGCGTGCCGCGGTCTCCGATGTCGGAGCCCTCGACGAAGTGGGCACGCAGGATCCGCTCCACGACCGCGTCCTGGAGCGCCGCGCCGCCGCGGCCGTAGGCGAGGGCGATGACCCGGTGGGCGTCGAACGTGTTCGCCCGCCAGACCGCTCCCCAGCGCCGCCCGCCGTCGTCGGCGCGCTCGCCGATCCGCTCCGCGGCGGCGACGCGCGAGACCCGGGCCCGGTTCTCGGCCGGGGTCAGGACGGGGTGGCAGGCCCGCAGGGCACCCTCGGCGACCGGGTCGCGAAGGGCGTCCTGCAGCGGCTCGGACCGTGCCGGAGCCATCGGGTCGATGAGGTACGGGCGCCAGACGATCTCCACGTCCGCGCCGAGGTCGGCCTGCTCCAGCCGTCGCTTGCCGATGTAGGCCCACGCGCAGACCATGTCGGCCCAGACTTCGATGCGCTTCATGGCCGCTACAACAAACGACAGGTGTCGTTTATTCGACAGGTGTCGTTTAAGGTTGACGGCGTGCCCGGAGACGATCCCAGAATCCGCAGAACCCGCGCCCGGCTGCGGTCCGCCGCCCTGGAGTTGACCGCCGCGCGCGATCCCGACTCGATCACCGTCGCCGAGATCGCCCAGCTGGCCGGGGTGAACCGGGCCACGGTCTACGTTCACTACCGTGACCGCGACGACCTCGTGCTCGATGCCATGGAGGCCGCGGTCAAGGAACTGGCCGCCGAGGCCGCGCGGTGTCCCTACCGGGAGCCGGGGCCGGTGCCGGCGTCGCTGGTCGCGCTGTTCGAACACGTCGGTGAGCGAGCCCCGCTCTACCGGCGGATGCTCGGACCCTCCGGCAGCGCCCGCTTCTGCGCGCGGCTGCGCGAGGCGTTGGTCGCGGAGCTGCGCGGCCCCTTCGCGGCGGGCTCCCGGCCCCCCGGGCACGACGAGGTGCCACCGGAGATCCACGCCCATCATGTGGCGGGCGCGCTGGTCGGGCTCTTCACGTACTGGCTGGGAGAGTATCCGTCCCGTCCGGCCGAGGAGATCGCGGCGGTGGCGTGGAACCTGATCCGCTGATGTGGACCCCGGTGGCCGGGAGTGGACGACGCCGGTCCGGCGATCCCCGGCGTCGTCAGGAAGGTCGTCATTTTCGGGGAGGGAGCGTGGGCGCCGATGGCGATCGGTGACGTCCATCCCATCCGACTCATCGATCCCTTAAGTGGTGGTAAAACTGGGGAAAATACAGCGGATTGACGGGAACGCTGCCCGAATATGATGTCGAACTCTTACGCTGTCTCAGAGGCTTCCGATGAGCCCGACGGCGGAGGGGTTCCGTGGCGGACGTGCATCCCGAGCATGCGCAACTCCAGGCGGACCGGATCTACCTGGGCTGGCAGTATGCGCTGTTGCACCCGGATCCAGGTCCGGCTCCCAGGCGACCCTCGCCGGTGGAGAATCCCGCGGAGCCCGTCGACCCCGAATGGGTGCGCAGGGAACGCCTCAACGAAGACCTCCTGAACCGGCCGGTCAAGATCGTCCGTGCGTTCATGGCCGCACTCGCCACGCTGATCCTCGTCCTCGGCCTCACCGAGATGCTGAGCTGGTCGTTCGCCGTCGTCGGGGTGATCGCCGCCGGTGGCATCGCGGTGTTCTGCAGCTACGCCGTCCACCAGGGCGACCGGGCGGTCCGCCACCGCATCAGGGAGCGGGAGGTGGCCGGTGACCGGCTACGGGAGGAACGGGATCGGGAGCTCTTCGCCGCCCAGGAGGAGCACGCCGCCCGATACCGGGAGTGGGCCGAGAAGAAGGAGCGCCACGACCGCCAGCTGACCTGGTATGCGGTGGCCGTGCCCGACGAGATCGACCGGATCGACGTGGCCGGCGGCACGCTGCCCGGCTGGTCGGCGCTGATCACACTGCTCGGCGCGACCCGCCTCTACAGCGGTGGCCACCTGACTGTGCTCGACCTGTCCGAGGGCGCGATCGCCAAGGACCTGATCGAGCTGGCGCGCAGGGGTGGTGACGACCCGCTGGTCTGGGTGCTGCCGGTCGACCTCCCCAAGCTCGACCTGGGTGCCACGCTGGCCCCCGAGGCGTTCGCCGACGTCCTCGCCCACGTCGTGAGCGTCAGCGAGGAGCACCGCACGACCAGGGACCTGTCGTTCGACAACGCGATCCTGGAGCGGGTGCTGGAAGTCCTCGGTGAGAGTGCCACGATCAACCAGGTCACCGCCGCGCTGCGCGCCCTGGCCCAGGTCGGCGACCCCCGGGAGGACCTGCGGTGCGGCCTGATCACCGCCACCCAGCTGGAGCGGATCGGCACGCTTTTCGGCCGTGGCGTCAGCGACCGCGTGGTGATCGAGCGGGCCTGGGCGCTGGAGTCGCAGCTGCGCAAGCTGGAGACCCTCGGCTCGGAGGCGGTGCGCCTGCCGCCCGCGCGCCTGCGGGTCGTGTCGATGGACCGCCAGGCGGGCGTGTTCGGTAACCGCGTCCTGGGCACGTACGTGGCCACCGCGCTGACCCACATCCTGCGCCAGTCGCCCGCCTCCGAGCGGCCCTGGTACCACACGATCATCGTCGCGGGCGCGGACAAGCTCCGCGGTGACGTGCTGGACCGGCTCATGGACGCCTGCGAGACCTCCAGGACCGGGCTGGTGCTCACCTATCGCTCGCTGACCCCGCCCGTGCGGGAACGGCTCGGGCGCGGGCACGCGGCGGTCACGTTCATGCGGCTCGGCAACGCCGAGGACGCCCGGATCGCCAGTGAGCACGTCGGCACCGAGCACCGCCTGGAGCTCGCCCAGCTCACCGAGACGATCAGTGCCGCCGGGGCCGGTATGGACGGCGGCTACATCTCCACGGTCGGCCAGGCGGAGGAGGGCGACGACGAGCGCGACGTGAGCCGCGCGGACCTCAAGGAGGACATCACCTTCTCCACCGAGTGGGGCCGCCGCGCGACCAAGGCGATGGGGGAGACGGAGCGGGTGTTGCACCGTTCCCGGGAGTTCCTCGTTGAGCCTCACCAGCTCCAGCAGCTTCCCACCACCTCGGTGATCGTCACCGACGCCACCGCCGAGGGGCGCAGGGTCCGTCTCGCCGATGCCAATCCGGCCATACTGACCTTCCCCAAGACGACGCTGGGCGAGTTCGACGAGATCAAGGAAGCCGTGCTGGAGCGCGTACAGGAGAGCAAGGCGGAGCCACGCGAGCCGAGCCCGTTCGAGGACGCGCCGCCCAACCTCGGCCCGCCTCCGGCAAGGCTCGACTGGCGCCGCCGCCAATGAGGTCCGGACCCGCGCCGCCGACGAGCCGGTGGGCGGGGATTCGGCCGGTGGGGATCCGGGTAGCGATGATCCCGTCGGGGACGGTATCGCCGGGCATGCCAACGGGGCGTCCGTATGTCGTAATGGGATGGTCAATGTGGAGGTGCGAGCCCCGAGTCAGGTTCGACCGTGGTTACGGGGGTGACCTACCCCCGATTACGCGTCGGCCGGTATGGCGGAGTGATCCGTGAAGCGTCAACCCTCCGGCCTGGAGCCGGGTCCCCCGGGTGGAGACCAAATGCAGCCAAGTGTGTCCCGTCCGCCCAACGCCCTGACCGGTCCCTGGTACAGAATCCAGGCGATCACAGCACCCTCGCGCAGTTCCTCCGCCGAGTGGGACTTCGTCACGGTCCTGCCCGCCGTGCTCTCCACGGCCCAGCGCAACCGGCCCTTCGTGGTCGGCTGGCTCTCACGGGGGTCCGGCGCCCCGCTGGAGCTGATCACCAACGCGGGGCCGCTGACTCCGCCGCGCCCGCCCCGCAGGGCCGCCACCGAGGTCGAGCACGCCCCCGGCGGTCCCGAGCCGCTGCTCTTTCCCAGCGGCGCCCGCGGCGTCCGGATCGGTGACGAGTGGCTCCGCGACCTGTCCGACCTGGTGTGGACCATCTGCCCCGGCCGGCAGGCCCCGCCGCTCGGCGGCCGTCGCGAGCCGGACGCCGACGAGATCAGGCGGCCGACGCTTTTCGAGTCGACGCTGGTCACGCTCATGTCCCGGCCGTTCGCCTGGCTGGTGGTGGCCGAGCAGACCGACCTGCTGGACGCCGAGGTCGCGCACCTGCGCACCCAGCTCAACGTGTTGCGGCAGTACGGCGACGCCTCCGAACGCTCCCGCTACGACGCGGAGCGGGCCGAGCGGCGCATGCAGGAGCTGGACGCCTTCCGCGAGGCGGGGCTGTGGAACGTCCGGTTGCTGGCCGGGGCCGCCGGTCCCGAGGAACTGCGCCAGATCGCCCCGGTGCTCGTCGGCTCCGCCGAGATGAGCCACCACCCCTACCGCCTGCGCAGCGCGCTGTCCGGCCCCGTACACGGTTTCGCCGAGGCGCTGGCGGTGACCCTGCAGGATCCGGCGGACGGTGCCGCCGCCCCGTTCGCGGCCACCGCCGGGGCGCTCGCCGCCCTCGCCGGGCTGCCGCACCGGGAGGTGCCGGGGGTACGGGTGCTCGACGCGGGCTTCTTCGACGTGACCAGCGAGGCCGACACCGCGCCCGGCACGCCGGCCGTCGAGCTCGGGGCCATCCTCGACGGCCAGGACAGGCCGGTCGGCTCGTTCAGGGTCCCGCTGGCCACCCTCAACCGGCACGCGTTCGTCACCGGCGCCACCGGCTCCGGCAAGTCCCAGACCGTCAGGCACCTGCTGGAACAGCTCACCGGCGCGGGCGTCCCGTGGCTGGCCATCGAGCCGGCGAAGTCCGAGTACGCCTCGATGGGCGGCCGGATCGAGCACCTCGCCCCGGTGACCGTGATCAACCCGTCCGCCCCGGAGAGCGTGCCGTTCAGCGTGAACCCGCTCGCTCCCGAACCCGGCTATCCGGTCCAGGCCCACATCGACATGGTCCGGGCGCTGTTCATGGCGGCCTTCGACGCCGAGGAGCCGTTCCCGCAGATCATGTCACTCGCCCTGCAGCGGGTGTACGAGGCCAACGGGTGGGACGTGGTCACCGGCTGGGCCGCTCCCGGCGCCGCCGTGCGGCCCGCCGTGCCGACCCTCGAACAGCTGCAGCGGCACGCGATGGAGGTGATCAAGGAGATCGGCTACGGGCGGGAGGTCCAGGCCGATGTGGAGGGCTTCATCTCGCTGCGGCTGCGGTCGCTCCGGGTCGGTTCCGCCGGCCGGTTCTTCGAGGGCGGCCACCCCGCCGACATCGGCGACCTGCTCCAGCGCAACGTGGTGCTCGCGATCGAGGACGTCGCCAACGACGAGGACAAGGCGTTCCTGATGGGCACGCTGATCATCCGGATCGTGGAGCACCTGCGGATGCGGGCCAGGAAGGAGCGGAGCAGCGGGCTGAAGCACGTCATCGTGATCGAGGAGGCGCACCGGCTGCTCCGCGACCGGGGCGCGGGGCGGGCCAGCACGCACGCCGTCGAGCTCCTGGCGGGCATGCTCGCCGAGATCCGCGCGTACGGCGAGGGCATCGTGGTCGCCGAGCAGATTCCCACGAAACTGGTCTCCGACGTCGTGAAGAACACCGCGCTGAAGGTCATCCACAGGCTCCCCGCCGAGGACGACCGCCGGCTGGTCGGGGCGGCGACGAATCTGAGCGAGGAGCAGTCCCGGCAGGTCGTCTCGCTCCCGCCCGGTGTCGCCGCGGTCTTCGCCGACGGCATGGACCGGCCGCTCCGCATCCAGGTGCCGCTGGGCGAGGACCGCGAGCGCCCGGTCCCCGGCCACACGCCGCCCATCTGCGGCCGCCGCTCGGCGGCGTGCGGGCAGGAGTGCCGCAACGGCCGGGCGTGCACGCTGGTCGAGCTGCGCGAGGCGGACCTGCTCGCCGAGGCGCCCGAGTGGGCCTGGCTGCGGATCTGGACGGACACGCTGGTGCTGGCGTTCTGTACCAACAGGCCGGCGCCCGGGGTGCCCCGGGCGCTGGCCGACCTCTGGGCGGAGCTCCCGGCACGGCGGCGCGAATGCCTGCTGGCCACGACCGCCGAACGGTGCGTGGGCCGCCGCGCGTGGTCGTTGCGGACCGTCCACGACCCGGCCAAGCTGACCGAGCAGGTCGCCGCGATCGCGACCAGGCTGCTCGGTCCCGACCGCGACCCCGGCGAGCGGCCCGGACCCGCCTGGGTCATCCCGCAGGTGCGGTGGCTGCATGAGGTGGACCGGCTCTTCCCGCACGGCCAGCCCGCGCCCAACCCGCGCGGCTCCGCGCCGGTCATGGAGTACGCCCTGTTCAACCGGCCCGCGGGCGGCTCCGAGCTGCTCGGCCACCGGGCCAAGGCGCTCCGCCACCACCCGCTCTCCATGGAGGTGGACCGCAACCGGGAACTGGCCTGGCGGGTGATTCTCGGCGACGACGAGCGCGAGAGTGTGGAGCGCGACATCCTCACAGTCACCATCGGCATCGACCCGGCCGAGCGGCTCCGGCACGTGGCCCAGACGATGGGGGCAGGCTGGCTGGAGAGCGTGCTGTCGTGGCCGCACCGGTTCGTGCTGCCGTTCGACGCCGATTCGCAGGAACCCGTCGAACTCGCGTTCGCCGAGCAGTGAGGCGTGGCCGGGAGGGATATCCGGCCACATCCCCCGCTGTGGAGCCTGTGGAGTTCGTTCCCGCCGTATGGTGAGAGCGGTCTGGTCTGCGGCCTTTACGCTTGACCATCACCGGCCGGGGTGTGTGACGTGCCGTCCGGGGGTGGGGGTGCCGAAGCCCGGCTAAGATCTGCGGCATGAACGATTCGGCGATTCCGGCCCCGCGGCCGGGCCGGCCGGCCGCCGGGTCGTCCCGCGAACGGTCGCCAAGCGAGGAGACGGCATGACTCAGCTTCCGCTGCGGGCGCAGCTCGCCACCGCTCTCGGCCGGACGGCCGCGACCCTGTCCCGGGTCACCGGACGCGGAGACGGGTCGGTGATCGGAGGCCGGGTCAGCATGCTCCTGGAGCCCGACCTGCTGCGCCAGCTGGCACGCGACCGCAAGCTCGCGCTGGTGAGCGCGACCAACGGCAAGACCACGACGACCCGCCTGATCACCTCCGCACTGTCGGATCTCGGCGACGTCGCCACCAACGCCTTCGGCGCCAACATGCCCGCCGGGCACGTCTCGGCACTGTCGTCGGCCAAGCACGCCCCGTACGGGGTGCTTGAGGTCGACGAGAAGTACCTGCCCGAGGTGATCGACACCACCGGCGCCGGGGTCATCTGCCTGATGAACCTCAGCCGGGACCAGATGGACCGGGCGGGCGAGATCTGGCTGCTCGCCCAGAAGTGGCGGCGGGCGCTGGCCGGCAAGAACACCCATGTGATCGCCAATGCCGACGACCCGCTGGTGACCTGGGGCGCCTCCACCGCGGCCTCGGTCACCTGGGTGTCGGCCGGGCAGCCGTGGAAGGAGGACTCCTGGTGCTGCCCCGAGTGCGGCGGCCCCCTCGACCGCAAGGGCATGGAGTACGTTCCGCCGGGCAGCCTCGGCTCCGGTGCCTCCTCGCAGGCCGGGGAGAACGACTGGGCCTGCCGCGAGTGCACCTTCCGGCGGCCTGAGCCGTCCTGGGTGCTCGACGACGACGCGGTGATCGACCCGCGCGGGCAGCGCTGGGTGCTGGACATCCAGCTCCCCGGGCGGGCCAACCGGGCCAACGCGGCGATAGCGCTGGCCACCGCCGAGGCGTTCGGGCTGCCCGTCGAGCGGGCGCTGCCCCGGCTGCGCGAGGTCAGGTCGGTCGCCGGCCGCTACACCACCGTGGAGCGCGACGGACGGCACGCCCGGCTGCTGCTGGCCAAGAACCCGGCCGGCTGGCTGGAGGCCTTCGACGTGCTCGACTCCTCGCTGCCGGTGATCCTCTCGGTCAACGCCCAGGGCCCCGACGGCCGCGACACCTCATGGCTGTGGGACGTCGACTACCGCGTGCTGCGCGGCAGGCCGGTCTTCGTGACCGGTGAGCGGCGGCTCGACCTCGCCCTCCGGCTGGATGTGGCGGACGTGCCGTTCCAGCTGGCCGGATCGTTCGAGCAGGCGCTCGGTGCGCAACCGCCGGGCAAGGTCGACGTGATCGCCAATTACACCGCCTTCCAGCAGATTCGATCGGAGTTCGGTCGTGCAGTCTGACAGCGCTCTACGCCTTGTCTGGATTTATCCGGACCTGTTGAGCACGTACGGCGACCAGGGCAACGTCCTGGTCCTGGAGCAGCGCGCCCGGCGCCGCGGCATCCCGGTCGAGACCGTGCACGTGCGCTCGGCCGACCCGGTCCCGGAGAGCGGTGACATCTACCTGATCGGCGGCGGCGAGGACCGGCCGCAGATCCTGGCTTCCGAGCGGCTCCGGCGTGACGGTGGCCTGCACCGGGCCATCCAGCGGGGCGCGGCCCTGCTGGCCGTGTGCGCGGGCTACCAGATCATGGGCACCACCTTCGGCGGCGAGGAGGGGCAGCCGGTCGACGGCATCGGCCTGATCGACATCTCCAGCGGCCGTGGTGCGGGCCGGGCCGTCGGTGAGCTGGCCGGGGAGGCGGACCCGGCGCTCGGCATCCCGACGCTGACCGGTTTCGAGAACCACATGGGCGTCACCCGGCTCGGGCCCGGTGTCCGGCCACTGGCGCGTACGGCGGTCGGCACGGGTAACGGCGACGGCACCGAGGGCTGCTACACCGGCAAGATCGTCGGCACCTACCTGCACGGTCCGGCGCTCGCCCGTAACCCAGGCCTCGCCGACCTGCTGCTCACCTGGGCGGTGGGCGCCCAGTTGCCGCCGATCGACGACTCCTGGTTCGAGCGCCTCCGCGAGGAGCGCCTGGCCGCGGTGCTGCCCGGCTGACGCCGGAAACCGGCCGTCCTGCCTTGCCGGGCGGCCGGAGGGCGTGCCTCACCAGGCGGCGTTCAGTAGACGAGAGCCTGGACGCCTTCGCCCAGGACCTCCTCGACGAACGTGGGGCCGCCCGCGATGCGGATGCCCTCGATCACGTCATCGACCGTTATGTCGCGCCGGGCCGCGCACTGGGTGCACAGCGTCACCCTGCCGCCGGCGAGCACCGCGTCGAGCAGGTCGCCGAGCTGGGCGGCGTGCGGGAGGGTGAACTCCTTCGCCCGTCCGGGGAGGGCGAACCACGCGGACTCGCCGGTCAGCCAGAGCGAGACGGGGACTCCGCTCGCCAACGCCGCCGCGGCCACCGTGAACGCCTGGTTGCAGCGCTCGGGTGAGTCTTCGCCGGCGGTAACCTTGATCACCAGTGATCGTGCCATGCCCGAAGCCTATGCGGGTCCGCCTCGCGGGCGCGAACCATATCAGGGCGGTTCCAGGTCCTGTTTCTTGGATCTTTTGCCCACCGCGGTCGGTCGGGCGGCGCCGCACCGCGTTGCCGCCGCTCCCTTCTCCGTCCCGCCGGTGCTGTGGCCGGAAACGATCAACGGGTTCACGGGTAGCCGTTCGCACCGGCTGGATGTGCGGTGGTGGAGCCGGTCAGGAAGGGCAGAGGTCGCGGCGGATCGTGCGCCGTTGGGGCGGCCGATCACTCTCACCCACACCGTTTCGGTGACGGCGCCGGCGACGCGCGGCCGCCGCGTTCCGCGCGAAACGCGTTGAACAGGTGGTACGCGCACAATCATGATGAACTTCATGGACCTCATCTCCTCCCTGCCCGCCTTCATCCTGGCCGTGGTGCTGATCTCCGCCTCGCCGGGGCCGGCGATGGCGCTGATCCTGCGCCGTGCGGCCCTGCGCGGCTTCTCCGGCGCGGTGCCCACTGTGCTGGGCCTGGAAGCCGGTCTGTACCTGTGGGCGTTGCTCGCCGCCGCCGGGCTCGCCGCCCTGGTGGCCGCCTCCGAGGTGGCCTTCCTCGTCCTGCGCGTGGTGGGCGCGGGTTTCCTGCTGTACCTCGGGGTCAAGGCTTGGCGCTCGGCGTGGCGCGGGCGGGAAACCGGCGGGGTGGCCGAGGAGGTCGCGGTCGGGGAGCCGGTGCCCGGCTCGGCGCTGACCTGGTGGAAGGCGTTCGGCGAGGGATTGGTGGTGATGCTGGCCAACCCGAAGGCCGCCGCCTTCATGATCGCGCTCTATCCGCAGTTCGTACCGGCCGACCAGCCGCTGTTCGCCACGACCGCGCTGCTCGCCGTGCTCCAGGTGGTCATCGAGATCGTCCTGTATCTGGCGCTGGCGGCCGTGGTCGGGCGGGCCGGCGCGTGGTTCCGCCGCCCGGTGATCCGGCGTCGGCTGGACGCGGTCAGTGGTACGGTCCTCGTCGCGCTGGGGCTGCGGGTGGCCGTCGAGGGCCGTTGACGCGCCGGAGCCGAGCGAGTGTCTGCCCGGCCCTCACCACGGCGAGCGTCGTGCGACAGGGCCTAGGCTCGGACCCATGGACGTTCCCGAACTGCATCCCGATCTTGAGCCGATCGCCTTCCTCGTGGGCGTGTGGGAAGGCGCCGGCGTCGGGGGATATCCGACGATCGAGAGTTTCAACTTCGGCCAGGAAATCGTCTTCGGCCACAACGGCAAGCCGTTCCTGACCTACAACAGCCGCACCTGGCTGCTCGACGAGGCGGGTAACAAGGTCCGCCCGCTGGGCGTCGAGACCGGTTTCTGGCGCCAGCTCCCCGGGCGTCAGCTGGAGGTGTGCCTGTCACATCCCACGGGCATCGTGGAGGTCTACGTCGGTGAGGTGGTCTTTCACAAGATCGAGCTGCATACCGACGTGGTGGCCCGCACCGCCACCGCCAAGGAGTACACCGGAGGCCACCGCCTCTACGGCCTGGTCAACGGCAACCTGATGTGGGCGTACGACATGGCGGCCATGGGCCAGCCGATTCAGTCCCACATCTCGGCCGAGCTCAAGCGGGTCGGTGACTTCGTCCCCGACGCCGGGTGAACTCCCGAAGGGGCGCGAGCCGGCTACCGGATGAGCGCTCCTGCTCGCACTCGGGGGCGACAGAGGCAGGGCGCTGACTACGCTTTGTGGAATGAGCACTCCCTTCACCCCCGAAGCGGTCGAGGCCATCAAGCGCCACATGAACGACGATCACGCTGACGACGCGCTACTGATCTGCAAGGGCCTCGGTGGACAGCCCGAGGCCACCGGCGCGACGACGACCGGTGTCGACGCCGAGGCGATCGAGTTCGCCGCTGTGGTCGGCGGGCTTGAGATTCCGGTCCGGGTCCCGTGGAGCGGCACGCTGACCGAACGCGCGCAGGTCCGTACGGAGGTCGTCCGCCTCTATCGGGACGCCTGCGCGGCCCTTGGCGTCCCTGCCCGCGGTGAGCACTGACCGGGAGTCTCCTCGGTCCGAGACCCTGCCGGCCGGCGCCGGCCGGCGCCGGGCGCAGCGGTCGTGAGGATCGGCGGGCCGGTCACCGGAGCCGATCCCGGTCGCGGACCTTCGCTTTCCGCTGCCCCGGGGCACTGCCCGGAGCCTGCCCGGGGCACCGCCCTGGAGGCGCTGGTCGGGAGCCGGGGCCGGCGTGAAGCGGGGCCGGTGATTACGGCGCCGGCCGGGGTTTTATTCGGATGACCTTATTCGTTGGATTTCCCTGGTTTTTCACACCTTGAATGGATTTTCGCCCGGAACTTCCAGCTGGAGGAGGCGACGAAGGGACAAGTCCGAAAACAGGAGAGGCTGATGGGGCCGTTGGTGACAGTCGGGTCAATGCCAGGACTGATCGTGGCATTCGTGGAAAGCTCCCAGATGCTGAAATTTCCTGAAATAAGGAGGCGCGGTGAAACCGCGAGCCCTTGTGCTGGCGCCAATGCGAGGTCCGGAGTGGGACCGTCTGAGAGAGCTGATCGACGTCCACTACGACCCGGCTGAGCACGGTCCGTACCAGGCTGCCGACCTCGCCTGGCGGCTCGCGGACATCGGGGCGCGCATCCTCATCACCGAGTCCGACGAGGTCGCGGGCCCGGTGCTGGATCTTCCCCTGCTGGTGGTGGGCTGCGCCCGCGGCGACGCGGGGAACGTGGACCTCGGCGCGGCCACCGACAGGGGCATTCCCGTCGTCTGCGCCCCGGGGCGCGACGCCGACGCGGTGGCCGAGCTCACCCTCGCCCTGATCCTCGCGGTGACCCGCCGGGTGGCGGTCGGCGACCGGGAGATCCGCTACGGCATGGTCTCCTACCGGCGGCACCGCGCGTGGGAGCTCGCGGGCCGGACCGTCGGCCTGATCGGCTACGGGGCGGTCGGCCACGCGCTGGCCTGGCGGATGAGGGGGCTGGGCATGCGCGTCATGGTCTACGACCCCGAGGCGGCGGAGAACCGGTACGGCCTCGACGTCCTGCTGGCCCAGGCCGACGTCGTCTCCGTACACGCCCCCGCGTCCGCGAGGCCGCTGATCGGCGCTGTGGAGTTCGCCGCGATGAGGACCGGAGCGATCTTCGTCAACACCTCCGACGCGGCCCTGCACGACATGGACGCCCTCGTCGGAGCGTTGAAGGCGGGCCATCTGGGCGGCGCGGCCCTCGACAGGTTCGCCGGGGACTGGCTCGACCCGTCCCACCCGCTCGCCGACATGGACAATGTGGTGCTCACTCCGCACCTGGGCTCGGGGACCTACGACACCGAGATCAACCACACCCGGATGATCTGCGAGGACATCGTCAGGATCCTCGGCGGGGAAAGCCCGCTGCACTGCGCCAATCCTGGTTTCCAGGGGTGACCCCAGCCCCTCGGCCCCGAGGGGGTCACGGTCCCGGATCCGTGCACCGCGGCTTGACGGGAGGCGACCGCGACACGATCTGGAGTCGTACCGGAAAGGCGCGTCCCGGCCCGGGGGCGGAGGGCCTGGAAAGAGGAGTGCCGGAAAGGGAAGAACCCCGGGCCGCTTCCTCCTGGCTGAGCAGGAGGGCCGGTGGACCAAAGGCGGGATCGCCCGCCCCCGGCGGCCCGGGGTTCCGGTGATTGTCGTGGATTCGCCGAACGTCGCCAGACGCCCGGACAGAGTCCGGTCGCGGCGTCCTAGCGGACAGCCACCTCGCTAGCCCAACTATGATCAACCATTGTTCGGACCACCTCCTTTCGGCGTGCCTGTACGTTATGAAATCTCATGCCGCCGAGGCAAATGAATATTCTCCATCCCCCGAACTGAGGCTCCGGCCCTAGAGCCGATCCCCTGACCAGGCCCGATGCGGCCTGATGGGAGCGAGGGGCGGGCAAACGATCACAGTTGCTCCGCCGTTGCCGACTCTGAACAAGGCTGCGGTGCATGACGCCATGCGCCGTGCGAGCCCCTGGTCTTCGTGAGGGGCCTCGGGGATCGCCGCCGGTCCGGGCCGGAGTTCAGGGCAGGGATCGCCGAGCCGCCTCGGTGCGGGGTTCGTCCGGCCGGCCAGGTAGGACGATCAGGATTAATGCCACTTTAATTATAAATTATCCCATCTGGAACATGCGGCCAAGATGCTTTCGCTCGTAGCACCTTGTGATCTTTCCACTGTCAGGAGGCTGGTAGTTGGCCGATCCCGACTCCGTAGGCAATCCGTCAACCATGGCTTACAACCACGATCAGCTGCAGGATCGGGCGGGGCTAGGCTTCGCCGACGTCAGCAGTGATCTTGGCGCCGTGGTCAAACGCGCCCTTGAGGACTTACAGGCCATCGGCCCCCTGCCGAGCGGGGAGGAGGTGGACCAGCGGTTTCTCGAATGGTTCACCCCCAAATGCGAACAGATGCTGACACTGACGGCCGACCTCGCCGGCGCCTACGGTGACATCGGAAAAGGGCTGATCGCGATGAGCCGCAACGTGTTGGAGATCGACTGGGGCTTGGCGAAGAGCCTGGACGCGGTGCCGGACTACACCGACGACGGCCCGGTGAAGCGGGCCGAATCATGATCCCGACGAAGGCTCTTACCATGGTCGGCCTCACCGGGCTGGGCTCCATGGCGGCGCTGAAGATCTACGCCGGCGTCACGGCTCCCGAGATCCCCCCCGACAAGCTGCGGGAGATCGCGAAGATATTCTTCCGGCTGGCCGACGAGATCGACGGCGGAAGCGGGAAGGACGGCATCGCGGATCAGGCCGACGCGCTGGCCGCCTCGGTGTGGAAGAACTCGGGGAACGAAGGCCAGGGCAACGAGGGTCAGAGCATCGAGGCGTTCCGCCGCGTCTATCAGGACGCCGTGTCCGTCTACGTGCCACAGCTCGCCAAGGACTGCCGCATCGTGGCCATCGGATGCGAGGCGTACGCGGAACAGGTCGAGGAGGTCAAAAAAGGCTTCGCCATGTACGAGGACATGATCCTGCAACTCGTGTGGCTCGTGGTGTACCAGCCGATGTCGACCGCCCTCTACGGGTTCGCCGCCGCGCGGATCGCGGCGCTGGCCGCGGCGGCGAGGGGCCTCCAGACCGCCTTCGCCATGAACGTGGCGAGGATCCTGGAGATGACCGTGCCGAAGTACGCCACGACGATGCTCCTCTACCTGGCACTGGACGGCGCGGCCTACGCCGCGGGGTCACTGGGGATGACCAAGATCGCCCAGCTCGACAATGGCCGGCCGATGGGCTCGCTGAAGGAGAACGCGGCCGAATTCGGCAAGATCTTCACCGCGAACAGTGCGTTCAACCTCGGCTACGAGGCGGCCAAGGCACCCCTCGGCAGGGCGCCGACCACTCGCGGCATCGAACTGGGCGCGCGCCTCGTCGGCTCGGGTCTCGCCTACACCCCCACCTACAACCTGTTGGACGACGAGAAGGAGGGCATGACCACGAACGATGAATGGGCGTTCAAAATCACCGGGCACGGCCTGCGCGCGGTCATCTTCCCGCCTGGATGGAAATTTAGGTAACGAAGGAGCACGCTGTGAACCACCCGAACGACGCGATCCTGCGCGTGATGGAGGACGGTCTGAGTGATCTCACCGGCAAGGGCGAGGCCGCCGACGAGATGATCCAAGCCGTCACCGACTCGGCGGGCCGTCTCATGACGCTCACTTTGAATCCGCGCGTCATGCGTATGGACAGCCAGAAGCTGGCGGAAGAGCTCTGCCTGGCCGTACAGCGGGCGCAGGCGGACGGGGAGCGCAAGACGCGGGAGCTGGTCGGTGGAGTACTCGGCTCGCCGATACCGGAGAATCTCACCGATCGCACACAGTTCTGGGATGGGCTGCGAGGGCTGCGGGAGTCCTTTGACCGGTCGATGACGGAACGGGCGGAGAAGGTCGCGCGACGGCTCCAGGACCTGGACTAGCTCCTCAGGCCCGGCCTTCGGGGCTGTCCGGCGTACGTGTTCCGTGGCGGAGGGCGTTCACCGACATGACGACTGCTCCTAGACTCTGGACATGACCGAGACGTCGTGGCATGAGGAACTGCGGGCCCGTGGTTACCGGGTCACTCCGCAACGCCAGCTGGTGCTTGAGGCGGTCAAGGCCTGCGAGCACGCCACCCCGGAGGAGATCTGCAACCGGGTGCGGGAGACCGCTCGCGGGGTGAACATCTCGACCGTCTACCGGACCCTTGAGCTCCTTGAGGAGCTCGGCATGGTCACCCACTCCCATCTCGGGCACGGTGCCCCCACCTACCACCTGACCTCCGAGGCCGATCACGTGCATCTGGTCTGCCGCGGCTGCGGGGAGATCAGCGAGGTCAGTCCGGATCTGGTGGAGAGCTTCGTCGACAACCTCGACCAGAAGCTCGGGTTCGTCACCGACGTGCACCACCTGACGGTCTTCGGCCGCTGCCGGAACTGCCGCTAGCGGCGGGAACCCGGCCGCCACCTTCGCGGACGCGGCCGGCCGGGGACCGCGCCGGTGCCGCGGCGGAGGCACACCCGGCCGCGGGGAACCCGGATCGAGGCGTGATCAGTGGAGCGTCGGCACCTCGCCGCCCTCCACCCACTCGACGCCGACTCCGCGCAGGCCCGCCGCCCACGGACCGGCCGTCTCGGCCAGCGAGGCCGTGTCCGGCGGCGTGCGGCCGAGCC
Organism: Streptosporangium sp. NPDC005286; assembly: GCF_040607515.1. Classification (NCBI taxonomy): domain Bacteria; kingdom Bacillati; phylum Actinomycetota; class Actinomycetes; order Streptosporangiales; family Streptosporangiaceae; genus Streptosporangium; species Streptosporangium sp. NPDC005286. The sequence continues at coordinate 31,589 of NZ_JBEXGU010000060.1, forward strand.
CTATCGCGAACCGGGCCATTCCCGGCCCGGTCTCGAACGGCCTGGGCCAGGCGTGCGCGTCCCGTGCCCCCGCGCGTTCCAGGGAGGTGAGCAGCGCACGCACCCGGCCCCGGACGCGGCCCAGCGTCACGGCGAACCTCTCGGCCCGCTCGTCCCGCACGGTCACCACCGCCCATGCGGCGTGCCGCCGGTGCGACGGCGGCGCCGACAGCAACTCCTCCCGGGGGCTCCGGCCGGTCCGCGCCGCCTCCTCCACGATCTCCCAGGCGGTGTAGAGCTCCTGTGCCAGCAGATCCCGCCCGCCGGGGCCGACCTGTTCACTGCACAGGCGGACGGGGGCCGTGGGGGTCGTGACCGACACGGCCGCGCCGGACCCTCCGTCCGGGGGCCCGTCCGGCGGCCCGTCCGGTGCCTCCGGCCACAGGCCGATCGGCCGGCGCCAGTCCCATGCGGCCCAGGTACCGAAGAAGTGCCGGAGCAGGTCGCCGGGAGGAAGATCCCCGGATTCGCACACCGTCCGCGCCGCGAGGATGGTCCAGGCCAGGCCCGGCAACCCGCCGAACGGGGCCGAGTCCAGCCCGCGCGCCCTCGCCCATGCCTTCACCTCCCGGGCCAGCCCGGCGAAGGCGGCGCGGTTCGCGCCGACCGCGGCGAGCACGGCGTCGGCGTCGCTGACCGCGCTCAATGCGATCGCCGAGGCCTCGTCCAGCTCCGTACGGCGCGACACCGCCTCGGCGGGGGTGACGCCCGTGACCGCCACGACGGCCAGATCGACGTCCAGACCGTCGATCCGCAACCGGAGGCCGGGCACCCTGGCGCCGATCACACTCCGCAGCCCGATCGCCTCCGGCAGTGCCGCCCGCACCCGCGCCTCGACGTCCGCGGGGGCGACCGCCGTGGGCAGCGCCACCACCAGGTCCAGGTCCGCGTCGGCCAGGGCGCAGCCCAGGCGTCGCGACCCGGTGACGTGAACGACCCCCTCGGCCAGCGAGACCCGCAGCCGCGCCACGACCTCCCGTGCCACGGCGGCGCCGTGACGTTCCCGCGCCTCGGAGCCGTCCTTCGCGCGGGCGCCGTCCTTTCCCGACCCCGGGGCGTCCCCGGGGGTGCGCGCCGGCTCCGGTGGGCCGTCGGGCGCGCGTGTTCCGTGGTCGAGCCAGCGCACCTCGCCCGTTCCGAGAGCGACGGTCGCCCGGGGCCGCATGGGCTCCTCACCCCGGCGTGACAGCAGGACCAGCTCGCCGACCCGCACCGACCCGCCGCCCAGCCGCGCCGCGCAGTCGGCGACGAGCCGTCCGGGATCCCGGACCCTTCCCAGGGTCAGGTGCGGGGTGTAGCCCGCGGAGCGGCCCCGGCAGCGGGGGAACCCGCGCTCCAGCGCGCCGCGCAGCGCGGCCCACGGTTCGGCTCCGCCCGCGGCCGGGTCGAGCCAGACCGTGGAGCCGTCCCGATGGGAGAAGGCGTGCACGCCCTCCAACCGGGCGGTGAACGGGGGGATCGCGGCCGCGGCGGCGGCCAGCAGGGGGGCCGCCACCTCGAAGTCGGACTCCGGTACGAAACCGAACATCACCGTGACGTGCGGTGGCCACCTGCGGATCTGCGGGTCGTGCTCCCGGCGGATCTCCTGGATCGCGGGCCAGAGCTCCCGCGGTGGGATCCAGACCAGCGCGGTCCGTGCCGTCGGGCGCGCGTCGAGGACGCCGGAGACGCCGTGCCCGCTGCCGCCGATGGCGACGTCGGCGGCGACGGCGTAGTGGTCCGACACGAACAGGCCGTCCGGCGCCGGAACGTCACCCCGTACGGCCGCGGTCGTGACGCGCAGGTCGTGGCCGCGCAGCAGGACCCGGTCGAGCCGGGAGGCGCGGCCGGAGAGCGAGGAGAGGGCCGCCAGCGGATTGACCCGCGGATCGAAGGTGGCGGTCGCGTCATCGGGGCCGTGGGCCTCGGTCCAGGCGTCTCGCAGGCCCAGCACCTCGGCGGGCCGGCTCCCGCCGTCGTTGAGATCGCCCAGAAGGATCACATCCCCGTCCACGCCGAGCAGCACCTCGGCGAGCCGGGCGAGCTCGGCCTCGCGCCGGGCGGGGCCGTTGTCGGTGTGGTCGCTGGTCAGATGCGTGGCGGCCACCACGACCGGCCCGGCGGCGGACTCCACCGTGACGGCCGCGACGGCCTTGTGCGGGCCGAGGACGTGCAGGCCCGCCTCTCGAACGGGCAGGCGGGTCAGCAGGAGGAGCCCGGCGTCGTCGACGTCCCGGCCGGCCGGGTCGGTGCTCAGCGTGTAACCGGAGCGGATCCACGGGGTCCGCAGCAGCATGCCGAGCAGCTCGGCCTCGACCTCCTGCAGCGCGATGACGTCCGCGTCGGCCCGCTCCAGCTCCTCCAGCAGCAGCAGCCGGCGCCGCGCGGTGTCCAGCCGGTCGCTGTCGTAGCGGTCCCACAGGGTGTTCCAGGTCAGCACGCGCAGGTGTGCCGTCGTGGACGCGGCCCCGGCCGGTACGGGGGGCGCGGGACGCCAGCCCGCGACCGGATCCCACGCGAACGGCGTCCTGGCCGCGAAGAACGGTGCCCGGAGCCTGCGCGGATCCCGTACCCGGCCGGCCTGCGACGAGTCGATGCGGTCCAGGCCCGCCGACCGGTCCCAGACCGTCTCGCCGTCGGCCTCGACGAACAGGATCCGGTGCCAGGGGATGTCGCCTCCCGGTACGAACGCGGGCAGTGGCACACGCTTGGGCGAGGCCCCGCGCACGTTGATGCCCAGGACGAACCGCGCCGGGTCGAACCGCGGATCCCAGCGGATCCGGTGGAAGATCTCCTCACTCGTCCGCATGATCATTCCTCATCGCTGTCGAGGGCTCCGGCGACGTCGAGGACGTTCCCCTCCGGCCCGATGTACCACGTGCGGTGCGCCTCTCCCGGATAGGGCGGGGAGAAGCGGCGAAGCTGGGCGGAGAGCACCTCCGGCGGCACCGGGTGCGCACGGCCCACGTTACGCCGGGCCAGCACGTCGCCGGGGACCAGCATGACCGCCTGCGTCGTCAGCGCGTCGCGCCCGCGGGCCACGGTGTGCACCAGGGAGCGCTGGTGCCGGTTCAGGGCCGTGGCGTCCCACACCACGGTTCCGCCGCCGGCCAGGAGCGTGTCGAGCCGGTGCAGGCCCTCGCGGAGGATCGCCGGGTTGGCCCGCTGGTCGGACCGGGACCCCCGGGCCTGGCGCAGGTCGTCGAGCGCGACGACGGCCCCGGCGTCCGGGAGACCGCGGGCGAACGTGCTCTTCCCGCTGCTCGACGGGCCGACCATGACGACGAGCCGGGGAAACCGGCCGGACCGCCAGCGCTCGCTCACCGCCAGGCCGCCCTCGGCCGTGGCGATCCGGCCCAGCGCGTAGGACTCCCGCGTCTCGGCCCAGCACCGGTCCGCCACGTCGGGATCACATCCGTCGAGCGCCTGGCGCAGGCCCAGGCGCAGCGGCTCCAGCGGCGCCTCGCCGAGCAGCCCGGCCTCGTCGGCGTGCAGCTCGGACCAGCCGACCTGCTCGCGCGCGTCGGCGGCGTCACCGTCGGCGCGCCCGGTCAGGGCCGCGGCGGCGACCGCGTGCAGGACTCCCAGATCGGCCGCGGCCGTCAGCCGTACCAGACCGGTCCTGCGCTCCTCGTCGGGGAAGGGGCGGTGCAGGCGGGTGCTCAGCTCGGCCAGGTCGGCGACCCGCCGGGCCAGGGGCATGCCGAGGGGAGCCACCAGGGCGGACGCCAGCCAGGCCCGGCGGGTGCCGTGGAACAGGGTGGCCAGGACGCCCGCCAGCCGGGCGTCCCCAGTCCGGCCGAGCAGGTCGAGCCTGGCGGAGACGTCGGCCACGGCCGCCTCGACGCGCTCGGCGGCGGCGGCCGGGATCGCCGGTCCCGCCGGGTCACCGGTCGCCGTGGTCGGCCGTCGCGCCGCTTCCGGGGAGCCTGCCCCCGGCCCCGTCAGGTCACCGGCCGTCATCCCCGTCGCCGCGATGAGCGCCGGCAGGTCCGGATCGGCTCCCGAACGCACCTCCCACAGCGCGGCGGCCGGCCCCAGGCCGTTCTCGACGACGGGCGCGAGCATCCAGTGCTCGGTCGTCCGGACATGCCGTGGACGCACCCATTTGGCGATGTGGTGGGCGAATTCCTCCCGGTGGAATCCGGCGGCCGTTCGTACGACGTACCCTTCCCGCCGCGTCGTGTCCAGGCGCAGGGCCCGCAGCGCCCGCTCGTCGAAGGTGCCGCGCCACAGCACCGGCGGAACCGGGACCCCCAGCCGCCGGGTCAGGCGCACCGTCCTGTCCCAGTCGAGGCAGTGGTCACCGTCCCAGATGGAGAAGGCATAGAACCAGCTCTCCAGGTCCCGGTACTCGATCGAGTGCCGGGCGTAGAGGTTCTCGCCGCATACCCGCCGGCCCGGTGGGAGGAACCGGGCGATCCTGCCGTGCAGGGCCTTGACCCACGCGCGGGACGGATGGTGCGCCGAATCCAGCGAGCGGGCGTGCACCCCGTCGGGGTACACGGTGGTGTTCTCCCCGTCGAGCTTCTCGGTGACGACGACCTCCCGGCCGGCCAGCCCCGACAGGCCGTCGGCGCGTACGTCGTCCGAGGTGGCCCCGGGAGACCAGGGCAGGTGAGGGGTGCGGGGGTAGTGCACTCGCATGATCCGCTCCCGATGACGACGTCGCGCTCCGGCGACTGTAGGGGGAGAGGGAGGGGCGGATCCACAGGATAAAGGCGTGGCCCGCGCCCGGATCGTGACGACCGGCGCGGGTCGGCCTCACCGCCGGGGGACTCGCGCACCCGTTGATCCTCCGGAGGCGCTCCGCCCCTGAGCCGCCGCGATCCGCGGGCGCCCCCGAATTCCGCGGGCGCCTCCGGAACCCGCCCCGGGAGCGTGGCGGAGCCGCCGCCGCCCTGCCTGGTGCGGCCTCGTAGGCTGTGTACATGCGAAGCCCTCTGCTGGACACTCCCGGCGCGGTCGCGGCCGACACCCCCGACGCCGATGTCGCCGGACACTACGGTGACCCGTTCGCCGAGCAGCGCGCGCTGCTCGCCGGAGAGGCGATGGTCGACCGGAGCAACCGCGAGGTCATCCGGATCTCCGGGCCCGACCGTCTGAGCTGGCTCAACAGCCTCAGCTCGCAGAAACTCGACGACCTTGAACCTGGTCGGCCCACCGAGACACTGCTGCTGGACGCCCAGGGCAGGGTGGAGCACCACCTCGTCCTCGTCGATGACGGTGCGGCCGTCTGGGCGCATGTCGAGCCGGGCACCGGCGCGGAGCTGGCCGCGTTCCTCGACAAGATGCGGTTCATGCTGAGGGTCGAGGTCACCGACGTGACGGATCGCTACGCCGTGGTCTCCGTGGCCGGACCGGCGCGGCCCGACCTGCCGGCGGGGGCCGTCGCCGTGGGGCGCGACATCCTGCTCCCCCGCGAGGAGCTGGCGGCGGGGCTCGGGCTGAGGCTCGCCGGGCTCTGGGCGTACGAGGCGTTGCGGATCGAGGAGCACCGCCCCCGGCTGGGTTTCGACACCGACCACAAGACGATCCCGCACGAGGTGGGCTGGATCGGCACGGCCCTGCACCTCAGCAAGGGCTGTTACAAGGGCCAGGAGACCGTGGCCCGCGTCCACAACCTGGGCCACCCCCCGCGCCGCCTGGTCTTCCTGCACCTGGACGGCAGCGTCGACACCCTGCCGAAGCACGGTGCCCCCGTGACGTACGACGGCGCGGAGGTCGGCTCCGTCGGCAGCGCCGCGCGCCACCACGAGCTGGGCCCGATCGCGCTGGCCGTGGTCAAGCGGACGGTGCCGGTGGACGCCACGCTGGAGGCCGGCGGGGTGGCCGCGTCCCAGGAGGTCATCGTGCCGCCGGACGCCGGGCGCAACGTCCAGATCGACCCCGCCCTGCGCCGCCGCATCCGCTGACGGCACCGCTTCCGGCCCGGGGGCGGCGTGGTCGGGCCACCTCTCCGGGTCACCTCTCGGGCGATCTCTTCGGGGCACCGAGCCCCGGAGAGATCGGCTTACCGGGAAAGTCCCGGTCCCGGGGCTCAGACGTCCAGGATCAGGGTGATCGGGCCGTCGTTGGTCAACCCGACCTTCATGTCGGCGCCGAAGACCCCCGTCTCCACGTGGGCGCCCAGCCCGCGCAGTTCGGCGCAGACCGTCTCGACCAGCGGTTCGGCGACCGGACCCGGCGCGGCGGCCTGCCAGGTGGGGCGGCGCCCCTTGCGGGTGTCGCCGTACAGGGTGAACTGGCTGACCACCAGCAGGGGCGCGCCGATGTCGGAGCAGGACTTCTCGCCGGAGAGGATCCGCAGGCCCCAGAGCTTGGCGGCGAGCCTGGCCGCCTGCTCGGGGGTGTCGGTATGGGTCACGCCGACCAGGACCAGCAGTCCCGGTTCGTCGATCGCCCCGACCGTCACGCCGTCCACCACCACTGACGCGGAACTCACCCGCTGCACGACCGCACGCATGCCTCCCATCATCCCGTGCCTCCCGACCTCCCTAGACTCTGGGCGAAAGGAGACAAAGGTGTCTGCTGAGTCATTGTTCGTCGAGGTCGTCCGTTCGGGGTTCGTGGAGTCCACCCATCGGGCGCGGATGCTCGCCGTCGCCGCCGACGGCTCCCTGGTGAGGGTGCACGGGGCGGTGGACGCGCCGGCCTCGCCGCGCTCGTCGATGAAGCCCCTACAGGCGCTCGCCATGGTCCGCGCCGGGCTCCTCCTGGAGGGGGAGTTGCTCGCGCTGGCGTGCGCGAGCCACGCGGGTGAGCCGTTCCACGTGGACGGGGTACGCGAGATCCTGGCCGGGGCCGGGCTGGCCGAGAGCGCGCTGGGCTGCCCGGAGGACCTGCCCGAGCACGCCGCCTCCCGGGAGGAGGTGCTGCGCTCCGGAGGGGGCCGGGCCAGGGTCTACATGAACTGCTCGGGCAAGCACGCGGCGATGCTCGCCACCTGCGTGGTCAATGACTGGCCGGTGGAGACCTACCTCGACCAGACCCATCCGCTGCAGCGGGCGATCCGCGCCACGGTCGAGGAGCTGACCGGCGAGCGTGTCGCGGCCGGCGGGGTGGACGGCTGCGGCGCCCCGCTGTTCTTCATCTCGATGCTGGGCGTGACCCGGGCGTTCCGCGCACTGGTCCTGGCCGAGCCGGGCACTCCGGAGCGCCGGATCGCGGATGCCTTCCGGGCCCACCCCGAATGGACGTCGGGCACCACCCGCCCCGAGGCTCGGCTGATGCGGGCGATCCCCGGGCTGATGGTCAAGATCGGTGCGGAGGCGTTCGACGCCTTCGCCTTCGGCGACGGGCGTTCGGGGACCGTCAAGATCGAGGATGGTGGCCAGCGCGCCCGGGTTCCGGTCACCGTCGCGGCCCTGCGGGCGCTCGGCTTCGAGGGCCCCGAGCTCGACGAGCTGGCCACCGGGGTGCTGCTCGGCGGCGGGCGTCCGGTGGGGGAGATCCGCGTGCGGTAGTGATCAGCACAGGTCTCCCGGTGCCCCGCCGACGAGGTCAAAGGGAGCGGAACTGGCGGGTGGTGGAGATCGCGCCGGAGGTGGTCATGGTGAAGGTCCGCATCGAGTCGGCGAACCTGGACAGGTCCCACTCGGCCGGGCCGTGGTACCAGTACAGGTTGTCGGCCTGCTGACCGTTGCCGGTGACCGAGGAGACCACGCGGGCCCAGCGGTCGACGCTGTCGAAGATCACGGCGTAGGGCAGGTAGCGGGAGAACAGCTCCACCCGCTGGGCCGTCGGCACGTCATCGGTGATGTCACCGCCGGACAGGTACTCCTTGAACCCCAGGGTGTGGGCGAGCGCTCCCGCACCCTTGGCGGTCTTGGCCGGCATGTACTGGCCGCCCACCGCCAGGGCGGCACCGGCGATGATCAGGGCCAGGCCGAGCAGTCCGTACGTGGTGAGCCAGGCCAGCGCGAAGGTGGTGAGGACGCCGAGCACGGTGAGGAGCACGCCGAGGGTCGTCCAGCGGGTGCGGACGGTGTCGGGGCGGCGGGCGAACCAGCCCTGCTTGACCACGTCGCGGTAGAGCGCCTCGCGGACCTTGCCGAGCTTGGCGCCGAACGATCCCCGGAGTTCCGAGAGCAGCACCGTGTCGCGGCCGTCGAAGATGGCGTCGTAGAGCTCCAGCTCGTAGGCCATCAGCGAGGAGACCTGGGCGGCGGGCAGCCGTACGAGCCTCCAGTCGGGTGTCTCGTACGTCTGCCGGGGCTGCTCGTCGATCCTGAGGTAGCCCCGGACGGCCAGGTCGACGATCGTGGCGGTCACGTCGATCACGTCGGCCTGCTCGTCCATGAGGGTGCCGATCTGACCGGGGCGGACGCCGTCCGGCGGGGCGAAGTGGCCGTTCTCGACGCCGCTGAGCGAGCCCGACTCGTGGCCGACCACGCGGGCGTCCCGGCCTCGCGTCCAGTAGAGGAGGGCGAGGCCACCGAGCATCAGAAGAAGCAGGGCGGCCAGCGCGCCGCCGGTCACGGTGTTGAGGGTGAAGGCGTTGGACAGCTCGAAGCGGCGCGCCAGGATCGGCGCGCCCTTGGTGGCGGCGGCGGGGTAGCCGATGACCACGGTGAGCACCTCGCCGGCGCCCAGGCCCTGCTGCCCGAACTCGGCGGCGACGCCCGTGTGGCCCATGGATGCCTCGGTACAGGCGATCGCCGAGGTCAGGGGGCCGGCGAAGCACGACAGGTGCTGCAGCGCGGCCGGGCCGCTCACGGTGACCCTGGCCTGCTCGACCGGGACGGACCAGCCGCCCACGGCGTACCAGCGCAGTTCCTGGGCGTCGGTGAGCGGAGTGATGGTGCCCCTGACGTCGTACTCCAGGACGGCGCTGCCCGTGCCCTTCAGGGTGATGGTGCCGCCGGTCAGAGTGGCGTCGCCCTTCAGATCGGTGACCTGGTAGAGCCGGTCGCTGCGATTGTCGTAGCGGGTCCGGTCGACGAGGTCGCGCGACGGTGCGTCGCCCTCGAAGATGACCTCTTCCTTGACATGAAGCACCCCGTCCTGCCGGAGCTCCATCTGGACCGTCGTGCTCGTCACCTTGCCGTCCTGGGGGGCCTGGGGGGACGCGGAAACGGTCGCGAGGGCAGGGGAGGCGCTGACCAGCGACGCGAGGATGGCCGTCGCGGCCAGGCTTCCGGCTGCTCGGTGCGAGAAAGATGCCGCCATGGGTCGGGAGCCTATCGAGAAGCACCGAGCCGTGATGATCGGCCCCATATCCATTTCTTCACGCCCGTAAACCCATATGTGTGTGTATCCGCTAGATTGCCGCCCGAAGATCCACTCTTTGGAGAGGCGGTCGCATGCGCCCACGAAGGTCGAACCCGCTGGCCTTTGGCGTTCTGGGTATTCTCGCCCTGGCGTTCGCCGGGGTCGTGGTGATCGCCGGCCTGGCCGGTGGCGAGGAGGCCGAGAGTCCGGCCGGTCCCGGGACGGCCCCGGTGGCGACCGGGAAGGCCGTCCCCACGCAGACCGGCGAGGTCGAGATCACTCCGCCGGCCTTCACCCCGCCGCGGAAGCTGAACCTCGGCTCGCTGGGGGACACCGAGATCGTGCCGGCCGCCGTGGAGCGGAGCATGGCCGTCGACCTCCGCTACATGCGCCGTTCCGACACCGCGGCCCGGCTCAAGCGCAACCCGCTGTACGGCACCGGCCTGATGCGCCCCACCTCCTGCCGCGCTCCTCGGCCCTCGACCGACCCCGGCGACATGCTCGCCTACCTCAACGCCGTCACCGGCTGTCTGGACCGGGCGTGGAGCGCGAAGTTCTCCCAGGCCGGAGCGGTCTTCCTGCTGCCGAGCAAGGTCTACTGGTCCCGTGCGGGACGCGGGCCCTGCGGGGTCTATCCCAACCCCGACGCCTCCGCCTACTACTGCCCGGCCAACCGGGGCATGTACATCGGCCTGAGTCATGTGATCCAGCAGAGCGGCCAGGTCGACCCCGCCCAGAACCATGTGCCCTACCTGACCGTGCTCGCCCATGAGTACGCCCACCACGTGCAGTCCATGGCGGGCATCGGCGGGGCCTGGTGGTGGGAGGTCTCCACCAGGTCCCGCGAGGCGCAGGACGCGCACTCCCGTCGCCACGAGCTTCAGGCGCAGTGTCTCGCCGGGGCCTTCGCCCGAACCGTGCGGGTCCCGCTGGGTATCACCGGCGCCCGCTGGCAGCAGGTGCTGCGGACGGACTACGGGCGCGGCGACGACCGGAACGGCAACCCCCGGCGCGACCACGGCAACGGCGAGCACTACGCCGCCTGGCTCCACCAGGGCTGGAAGTACGCCCGGATCGCCTACTGCAACACCTGGGTCGTCCCTCCCTCCCAGGTCAGCTGACCCCGCTCCCGCCGAACGGGCAGGCCGCTCGGAAAGGCTTCCGGGCCCCGTGATGCCACCGGGTCCGGCTTCTCCGCTTTCCGAGTCCGGCTACCGGCGGACATCTACAATCAGTCGGCAGTCCGACGTCCCCCGAGGTGGCATGCGCACGCCCGCACGTAGACGACCGTGGGCGTTCGCGGTCGCGCTTGTTGTAGCGATTTCCTGTCTTATTTCGGGATGTGTCCCTGAGGGCGGCACGGTCGTACCGGTGACGCTGGGTGCCGAACTCCCCGCCTCGGCCACCCCGTCACCCCCGAGCCAGGCGCCACTCGTCATGATCATCGGTGACAGTTTCACGGTCGGGTCGGGGCCGGTACAGGGATGGGACGGCTACGCGGCACATGTCGCCCGGCAGCTGGGCTGGCAGCTGATCACCGCGGGCGCCGCGGGAACGGGCTTCGTCAACCCGGGCAGGGTGGGCCGGACCTTCCAGCAGTCCTTCGTCAAGGAGCTCTCCTGGCGTCCGGAGCCCGACCTGCTGATCATCTCCGGCGGGCGTAACGACCGCCGGATCGGGGCCGCCAGGATCGAGGGAGCGGCGGTCCGCCTGCTGGAGCTGGTCAGGCGGCAGTGGCCGCACACCAGGATCGTGCTGGTCGGCCCGATCTGGATGACGAGGGCTCCCCGATGGGCCTACCGGGTGAGGGAGGCCGTCTCGACCGCGGCCGACCGGCTGGAGGTGCCCTTCCTCGACCCGTTCGAACCGCTCGGCCCACACGGCCGGGGGTGGGGCAGAGGGGCGGTGCTGCCCGACGGCGTCCATCCCACCCTCGTGGGCCATCTGCGCCTCTCCCGCTGGATGGTCGCCAGGCTGCACGAGTACGGCATCGATGCCCGTCCCCTCTGACCCGTACCGCCCGCTGCACTGGCCGGCGGTACGAAAAGCGGTCCGTCCGTTCACGGCGGCGGGACCGGGAGCCGCGGGTTCGGTGGCTCGCCCGGTCCTCGTGGATTGCGGCTCCTCGGGGTGCATAAAGGACATTCCATCCCAAAGCGACTCATAATAGTTTAATGTCCGCCATAACTAGACAAGAATAGTGTAAAAGCCTTGAATCGTTGTTTGTGGGCAGACATGGCAGGAAACTATGACAATCAGGGATGGCTCATATCTGGTCATCTCAGGCGATTTTCGGCCGATCTAGGAAATGCCGGAAATTAGGGTAACTGAACCTTTCGAGGGGAAACACAATGCCCAAGTCCAAGAGTGTTATCGCAGGGCTCGCGATCAGTGCAGCGCTGACCGGTGGGGCTGTCGGTATGGGTGCGGCGACCACCGCAACGAGCGCCAGCGCGACCACCACCACGGTCACCGCCGCGGCCTTCCCGACCTGGGGCGGTGGCTGCGGGCGCGGCTGCGGCTGCCGCGGCGGCGGCGGCTGTGGCGGCTGGGGACGCGGCCACCGCAGCCACAGCCGGGTCAGGGTGATCATCAACAACCACAACAACAACGTCAACCGTCTGAGCAACAGGAGCGGTGGTTCCGGCTTCCGTGGCTTCGACGATGAGGACTAGGCCTTCCGGCCGTCCAACCGTGGCCGCGCTCTGATCGGGGTGCGATGCGGGGCCGGGGCATCCCGGATGTCGAAGACATTCGAGATGTGAGGCCACTCGCGGCCGGATCCGTGATTTCGTGCGGCTCCGGAAGCGTCGCCAAGAGATAGGGATCCGGTATTCACCGGGACCGTGTTTTTCCACAGAGAAACGCCGCCCCGAACCGAGGGCACGGAAACCCGAGAGGAATCTCTTTGGGATCCTGACTCTCAACACAGTGCGAGTTGTTGTTTCTCACAGGATTACCGGCGGCGGCGCCGCGGTTTTCGAACCGCGGTGTCGCCGCCTCGCGCTGTCCGGCTTCCTTCGCGTCATTATCGATCTTGAGGCGGGAAACCCCGTGACGCGGTGTGAACCGGCCACGGGGCCCGTGAGACCGACGGTGGACCGCCGGTCCGCGTACCGCTAGGAGATGGTGGGGGTGGGTGGGGTGCCGCTTCCGCTCCAGCTGCCGATGAAGCCGAAGGTGGTGGATCCGCCGGCGGGGATGGAGCCGTTCCAGGCGGCGTTGGTGAAGGTGAAGGCCGGGGGAGCGGCGGACAGGGTGGAGCTCCAGGACTGGGTGATGTTCACGCCCGAGGGGTAGGTGAGAACGGTCTTCCAGCCGGTGACGGCGGAGGGGCAGCTCACGGTGACCTCGCCCTGGAAACCGCCCTGCCAGGAGTTGACCGTCTTGTAGGTGGAGGTGCAGGGGCCGCCGGGCTGCCCGGCGAGGGTGGTGAAGGTCACCGCCGCGGAGGCGGTCGAGGTGTTCCCCGCCGCGTCACGGGCGACGACGGTGACGCTGTAGGCGGTCTGCGGGCTGAGGCCGGTCAGCGTGATGGAGTTGGTGGCCGACGAGCCGAGCCTGGTGCTTCCCCGGTAGACGTCGTAGCCGGTCACCGCGCGGTTGTCGGTGGAGGCGGTCCAGTTGAGGGTCGCTCCCGAGGAGGTGATGGCCGAGGCGACCGGAGTGCCCGGCCTGGTCGGGGCCTCGGTGTCCGGGGTGGTGGTGCCACCGGCCAGCGCGTCGTGCACCGCCGTGTAGGCGGGCTTCTTGGCGTAGTTCGCGTCGTAGATCAGGGCCGCGCCCTCGCTGGGGAAGGTGTCGGGGACCCAGGAGTACTTGTCGGTGAAGCCCCAGAGCGTGATGCCCGCGCACTGGGTCACCGCCAGGCAGGCGTTGACGACGTCGCGGTAGTAGGTGGCCTGCTGGGCGTCCTTGGCCGCGTCGCGGGGCATCTGGATCCGGACGTCGATCTCGGTGAACCTGACCTGGACGCCGAGGTCGGCGAAGCGCTGGAGGTTCTGCTGGACCTGGCCGGGGAAGCCGTACTGGGTGGCCAGGTGCCCCTGGAACCCGACGCAGTCGACCGGCACGTTCTGCGCCCGCAGCGTCCGCACCAGGTTGTACATCGCGGTGCTCTTGGCGTTGACGCCCTCGACGTTGTAGTCGTTGATGCAGAGCCTGGCGTCAGGGTCGGCGGCCCGGGCGGCCCGGAAGGCATCGGCGATGTAGGTGTCGCCGAGCTTCTGGTACCAGAACGAGTTGCGCATGTTGCCGTTGTCGTCGAAGACCTCGTTCACGACGTCCCAGGAGACGACCGTGGGGTTGGCGGCGTAGCGGCCGGCGACCTTGGCGATGTGGTTCTGCATCGCGGAGCGCATGTCGGTGGCGCCGAGGTTCTGCACCCAGCTCGGCGTCTGGCTGTGCCAGACCAGCGTGTGCCCGTGCACCTGCTGGTTGTTCTGCGTGGCGAAGTTGACGACGGCGTCCGCTCCGGTCCAGTTGAACTGGTTCTGGCTGGGTTCGGTGGTGTCCCACTTCATGACGTTCTCGGCGGTGATCTGGTTGAACTCGGTCGCCGCGATGTTGCGGTAGGAGGTCTCGTTCGCCAGCGGGGAGGTGGCGACCGCGGCGCCGATGAACTTGCCGCGCGCGGCGGCGTGTTCGCGCAGGGAGGCGGAGGCGTGGGCCGGGGTGGCGGGCAGGACGGCGACGGCTGCCGTGACGAGCGGGAGCAGGGCGATCGCCCCTGCCGAGATCGCTTTGCGGAGGCTGGACATGGGGGGTCCTCTCTGAGGGCCGGGAAGGTCCGGCCTAGTGATTAGAAAATTTGCGAGAAGGTACCGAAACTTTCGGAAACAGTCCGGGGGGAGGGGGCACGGCAGGTGAGCCGTACCCCCTTGCCCCGGCCGCACCGGGTTCTCGTACGGGAGGGTCGCTCGCGCGGGAGAACTCCGTGCGGGTGGGGACTGTGGGTGGGCTAGGAGATGGTGGGGGTGGGTGGGGTGCCGCTTCCGCTCCAGCTGCCGATGAAGCCGAAGGTGGTGGATCCGCCGGCGGGGATGGAGCCGTTCCAGGCGGCGTTGGTGAAGGTGAAGGCCGGGGGAGCGGCGGACAGGGTGGAGCTCCAGGACTGGGTGATGTTCACGCCCGAGGGGTAGGTGAGAACGGTCTTCCAGCTGGTGACGGCGGCGGTGCACTTGACGGTGACCTCGCCCTGGAAACCGCCCTGCCAGGAGTTGACCGTCTTGTAGGTGGAGGTGCAGCCGCTCGGCGGGGCCGAGGTGGTGGTGAAGGTGGTGGTGTTGGAAGCGGGGGAGGTGTTCCCGGCCGCGTCCCTGGCCACCACGTGGACGGTGTAGGAGGTCTGCGCGCTGAGCCCGGTCAGGGTGATCGAGTTCGTCGCCGAGGAGCCGAGCTTGGTGGTGCCCTGGTAGACGTCGTAGCCGGTGACGGCGCGGTTGTCCGTCGAGGCGGTCCAGGTCAGCGTGGCGCCGCTCCCGGTGATCGCGGAGGCGGTGGGCGTGCCCGGCTTGGTCGGCGCCTCGGTGTCGGGGGTGGTGCTCCCACCGTAGATCTTGGCCTCGACGGAGGTCTGTGCGATGCCGTTCGCGCCGTTGAAGAGCCGCTGGCCCCAGCTGGTGAGGCTGGTGGCGTTGAAGTTGGTCACCTGGTCGAGGTACTCGACGCCGCCGCCGTTGCCGCTCCACGACCAGCCGAGGTAGCCGATGCCCCTGGCCTGGGCCTGGGCCATGATCGTGTCCTCGTCGGGGTTGCCGTCCGAGTGGTCGAAGCCGAACTCGCCGACGACCAGGGGCAGCCCGGCGGTCTGGAAGCTCTGCATGTAGCCGGTGACCTCGGCGGCCGTGTCGAACACGCCGTACATGTGGATGGAGAAGACGGTGTTGCGCTGCGAGTCGGCGGCGAAGACGGTGGCCGCGTTGTCGCGCATGGTGAAGCCCCAGTCCTGGCCCCAGTTGGGCGCGTCGACCATGATCAGGTGCTGGAAGCCGTTGCTCCGCAGCCGGGAGATCGCGGACGAGGTGGCCTGGGTCCAGCCGGGGGTGGTCGCGTTGTTGCCGAAGGGCTCGTTGCCGATGTTGAGGACCACGTAGTCCTCCTGGCCGACGATCGCGCTCTTGACGCTGATCCAGTAGTCCACGGCCTGGTCGAGGGTGTAGGCGCCGCTCTGCTCGCCGTACCCGGTGGTGTCGTGGTTCTCCAGCACGCAGATGAGCTTGTTCTGCTTGCAGAGCGAGACCACGTTCGCCACGTCGGAGACGCCGTTGGCGGTCCACCGGCCGCCGCTGAGCACCACCCGGACCGTGTTCGCGCCGAGCGACTTGATACCCGCGAACGAGGCGGTCTGGGACGGGTACCAGGTGTGCGCGTGGCTGGTACCCCGCATGACGAACGTGTTGCCGTTCGACTCAACGATCTTCGTACCGCTCACGCGGAGACCGACGGCGGCGTGGGCGGGTGGGATCGAGACGAAGAACGAGAGCAGGAGCGCCGCGAGCAGCGCCAGGCTTCTGAAACGCATGACCTACCTCGGTTGGGGAGTGCCCGGCCGGGCGGAGGGGTCGTCGCGCCCGGCCGGGGCAGGGGGGCGCCGGCTGAGTGGACCGGTGCGCCTGGACATTGGAGGGACGAAGGTGTGTCAGCTCGCGGTGCAGGTCACCGGAGTGGGGATGCCGTTGACGCCGCTCTGGCTCGCGGTGAAGCCGAAGGACGCCGACGCGTTCGGGGCGAGGTTGCCGTTCCAGGCCACGTTCCTGACCGACACGTCCGCCCCGGTCTGGGTGAGCGTGCCGTTCCAGAGCTGGCTGATCGTCTGGCCGTTGGGGAACTTCCAGGTCACGGTCCAGCCGGAGATCGCCGAGGCGCCCTCGTTCTTGACGGTGACCTCGCCCTGGAAGGCGCCCTGCCAGCTGTTGCCCACCGTGTAGGTGGCGGTGCAGCCGCCCGCCGGGGCCTGGGTCGTGGTGAACGCGGTGCTCTCGGACGCCTCGGAGGAGTTGCCCGCCGCGTCCCTGGCCACCACGGACACGGTGTACGCCGTCGCCGGGGTCAGGCCGGTGAGGGTGTACGAGGCGGCCGCGGAGGTGGCGACCTTCGTTGTGCCCCGGTAGACGTCGTAGCCGCTGACGCCCACATTGTCCGTCGACGCGGTCCAGGTCAGCGTGGCGCCGCTCCCGGTGATCGCGGAGACGACGGGCTTGCCGGGCCGGGACGGGGCGACGAGGTCCTCCTGCGGCGGCGGCTCGTCACCGGGGGGAGTGCCCCAGATCTTCGTCGTGCCGGAGTAGAGCGTCATGTTCTGCACCCGGACCGGGGTCGCGCCGGGGGTGGTGGCGACGCCCACGTACGACCAGTCGTTGGACGGGTCCCACGTTCCGGTGCTCGCGAGGCGGAACTGCACCTCGCGCCGGTGCTGCGACTGGCCTGCGGGGGAGATGGAGGTGCCGGAGCAGTCGATGGTGACGTAGTAGATCTTACCGGACAGCAGGGTCGGCCCGGTCGGGGCCTTGCACTGGTTGTAGGCCGACGACACGGTGATCTGGTTCGCTGTCGTGGTGCCGTCGAGGGTGAAGTAGTAGCGGAACGAGCCGTTGGTCAGCGGGCGCGCGGGCCAGGCCGACTGGTTCCTGACGATGGCCTTGATCTCGGTGAACGTCGAGCCCGAGGCGTTCACCCCGGCCTCGGTGAAGATCTCCGGCCCGTCGGGGGTCTCGGCGACCGGGAAGTTCGCGGCGGGGGCTCCGCCGTACTCCCGGTAGAGCCGGGCCAGGGCACTGGTAAAGCCGGCGTTGTAGTCGGTGGCGACCTCGTTCATCACGTAGTCGTCGCGCTTGTCGGTGTACTTGTCGTCGGGGTCGGGCGGGCCGCCGACGAGGGCGCCGTACAGGGTGTGGCGGGTCTCGACCGGGTTGGTCATCTGGTCGGTCCACGAGCCGTGCGCGGTGCGGTGGTGCGGGTTCTTCGGCGGGTTCGCGCCGAACCCGATCACGTACGAGGAGTTGCGCGGGTTGTCGCCGAGTGCGTAGTTGATCTGCCTGACCGCGAAGTCGTGATATCTCGCCTTACGCGTCGCGTCGGTGATCGAGTCCGAGTGGACCAGGGCCGCGAACGAGGTGTTGGCCGCGTAGCGCAGCGATCCCCACCGGTCGAGCACCGCCTGGCCGCCCGGTGAGTACTTCACCCGCTGGCCGTTGACCCCGACGGTCCAGTAGTCGAGCCAGCGGTTGGCGTCGTCGAGGTACTTCTGCTTGCCGGTCAGCTTGCTCAGCAGCACGTAGGTGCCGTACGACTTGTCGTCCCAGGCGATCGTCCACTTGTAGGACTTCGTGGTGGACTGCGGCTCGGTGCCGAGGTTGTCGTAGTACGACTCCGCCTTGGCCAGGTAGGAGGCGTCCTGGGTGGCCCGGTGCAGCCAGATCGCGCCCCAGACCAGCTCGTCGTTGTAGCCGCTCCACGACTGGTAGTAGCCCGACGCGTCGGTGATGCAGTCGCTGTACTTCTTCCGCACGGTGTCGGCGAAGGTGTAGAGCTGCTTGGCGTGCGTCACCAGCGTGTCGGCATAAGTCGGATTTGTCGGACGGAAGACGATGGATGACGCCGCCATCGCCGCCGCCGTCTCCCCGGCCAGGTCCGCTCCGCCGCAGGAGGCGTCGATCTTGTAAGCGGGCCGCTCCATCTGCATAGCCTCGGCGGGACCCCACCAGGCGTGGTCCTTGCCGCCGTTGCCGACCTGCCCGTACAGCACGTTCGCCGACGGGTGGGCCTTGATGAAGTAGTCGTTGACGAACTTGAGGTTGTTCAGCAGGTGGGTGAGCTGCCCTGAGGAGACGTACGCGTCGCGGTACTCCACCGCGCCCCAGGCCAGCATCGTCGCGCTGGCCGCCATCGGCAGGCCGAACTTGACGTGGTCGCCCGCGTCGTACCAGCCGCCTGTCAGGTCGAGCCCGACGTCCTGGCCGTCGGTGAGCCCGGAGTCGCCGCGCCAGCTGACGCGGTTCCAGCTCGGCAGCTTCCCCGACTGCTGGGCCTCGTAGAACCAGATGGACTTCTGCAGCGCCTCGCCGTAGGCGAAGGCGGGCGCCGCCCAGGCGGCGGCGCC
>NZ_JBEXGU010000061.1:0-49806 GCF_040607515.1 Streptosporangium sp. NPDC005286
CCCCAGGCTCGCGGGACGCTTCTTTTTCACCGGGCCCGACCGGAGGATTTCGTCGGGCTCGCCCCGGAAAAGAGCCACGCTGTTGGAGGAGGGCCACAAACCCGGCGGCTCCGCTTGTGCGGGTGCGTACAACCGTCGGCCGTCGGGCCACCACCTAGTGTGGTGAACCCGTCTCATGAGGAGAGTCCGTGCTCTATCGCCTGACCAAGACCGTCAGCGCTCCGATCCTGCATCTGCTCTGGCCGACCACGGTCACCGGGCATGAGCACGTTCCCGTCACGGGTCCGGCCATCATGGCCTCCAACCATCTGTCGATCCTCGACTCGACCTTCCTGCCGCTGGTGCTCAAGCGCCAGGTACGCTTCGTCGCCAAGGCCGAGTACTTCACCGGTAACCCCGTCACCGCGATGTGGATGCGCGCCACCGGCCAGATCAGCATCGACCGGCAGAGCCCCACCTCGGCCCAGGACATGCTCGACGCGGCGGCGAAGGTGCTCGGCGACGGCGAGCTGTTCGGCATCTACCCCGAGGGCACCCGCTCTCCCGACGGCCGCCTCTACCGGGGCAAGGTCGGTGTCTCCTGGCTGGCCCTGGCCACCGGCGCGCCGGTGGTCCCGGTGGCGATGGGGGGCACCGACAAGGTGCTGCCGATCGGTGCCGCGAGGCCCAGGCCGGGCCGGGTGAGCGTCCGCATCGGCAAGCCGATGACCTTCACCGGTTCCGAGACGAGCGCGCGCGACCGGCGTAGGGTGACCGACGAGATCATGGCCGCGATCCAGGAGCTGTCCGGGCAGGAGTACGTGACGAGCTACGCGCCCAGCCGTACACAGGACAAATGATCATTTATCGAAATATCTCGCGCAGGTCACGCTAGGCTGCGGCGCTGGGGCACCGAGAGCTGGGGGGATCACGTGGCACGGGGTAGAACTATCGCGATCACATCGGCGGCCGTCGTGCTGGTGGCGGGGGCCGCCGGCGGCGGCGCCTGGTGGTACCTGCACACCAGGGGCACGCCCGAGGAGACCGCACAGCGATTCGTCGGCGCCTGGCAGAGCGGCGACCTGGCGGGCATGCGCGCCGAGCTGGGATCGCCGGACCCGACGTTCGCCACGACGTACGACAACATGCGCAAGGCCCTGGCCGTGGAGAACACCGTCGTACGGCTCGACGGGGTGCGCGAGACCGGGGACGGCACCGGCCAGGCCTCCTACACCGCGACGCTGAAGCTGAAGGACGTCGGTGAGTGGAGTTACTCCGGCAGCGTCGACCTGGCGGTCGTCGACCGGCACTGGCGGGTCAGGTGGTCGCCCAGTGCCGTCCACCCCGACCTGACCGCGACCACCGCCTTCGCGCTGAGAACGAAGTGGCCGGAGCGTGCCGCGATCACCTCCGCCGACGGCGCCCGCATCGACGGCGCCGACGTGGGCGGCTCGGTGCAGCAGCTCGTCGGCTACCTGGAGAAGGCCACGGCGAAGAGCGTCGCGAAACTGGGGGTCCCCTACAAGGTCGGCGACGCGGTCGGCGCGAGCGGGTTGCAGAGCACCTTCCAGAAGCGCCTGGCCGGCACCCCCGACACCGAGGTCGAACTCGTCGGCGCGGACAAGAAGACCGTCAAGACGCTCGGCAAGATCGAGGGTGAGGCCGGCCAGAACCTGGAGACCAGCTTGGACATGCGGGTCCAGCGAGCCGCGGTCGAGGCGGTCCGCGACCTGAAGAAGACCACCGCACTGGTCGCGATCAAACCCTCGACAGGCGAGATCCTCTCGGTGGTGAACAACGAGGGCGGCTTCAACCGGGCACTGGACGGCAACTATCCCCCCGGCTCGACCTTCAAGGCGGTCACCGCCGTGGGGCTGCTGGCCGAGGGGATGAACCCAGGCGATCGGGTCACCTGCCCCAAGGACGTCAAGGTAGGCGGCCTGCCGATCCGTAACTCCCACCACGCCGCCTACGGTTCGGTGTCGCTGTCCGACTCCTTCGCCCACTCCTGCAACACCACCTTCGCGCCCCTGGCCAAGGAGCGGCTGGGCGCCGACAAGCTGCTGAGCACCGCGGAGCTGTTCGGTTTCAACAAGCAGCTCAGCATCGGCGTCCCGGCCGCCAAAGGCAGCTTCCCCAGGGCCCAGAGCGACGCGGAGCTGGCCGCGGAGTCCTTCGGGCAGGGCCGGATCACCGCCAGCCCGCTGATGATGGCCTCGGTGGCCGCCGCGCTGGCCGACGGCACCTGGCGCCCGCCGACCCTGGTCCCCTCGATCAAGCAGAAGGCGGAGCCTCAGGCGCTCCCCGAGGCCGTCATGCCCGGCATGCACCAGATGATGTCCGCGGTGGTCACCAAGGGAACGGCCAAGGACGCGGGCCTGCCCCGGGGCACCCGGGGCAAGACCGGGACCGCCGAGTACGGCGCGCAGGGCGACCTGAAGACCCATGCCTGGTTCATCGGCTTCCGCGGCGACCTGGCCTTCGCAGTGATCGTCGAGGAGGGCTCCGGCGGCGGGGCGGTCGCCGCCCCGGTGGCCGCCGACTTCCTGCGCGCCCTCGGCTGACGGACGGCCGCGATCGCGGCGACGGTCACGGAGGCCCGCAGAGGGGCCGCCGGCGACGGCTGTTGTCACAGCGGGAACGCAGCGGCCGCCTCGTGGCGCAGAACCATGATGAGAAGCGTGGCGATCAGCGTCGCGATCAGCAGCCAGCTGAACATGATGATGACCGTCGAACGGCGCAGGCGCCTGGCAGAACGCCCCCGGCCCTTCTTGGCGCCGCGTTTGCGGCCACCGCCACCCTCCTTGCGCTGGACACGCTCGTTGAACGACTCCAGCCGCGCGGCTAGCCGCGGATCCTCATCGACGAGATGGCGCTCGATCTGCAGCAGCATGCGCTCCTCGTCTTGTGACCAGGCCATGCATCACCTCCCCGGAACGCAAGCCATGTGCCGACGTTCTGCCCAATCGTGAAGATCATTATCCGTTCCGAGGGCTGCGATTTACCTCTTCTTTTCGCAGGCGCAATCCAAGCACGCGATCATGCCCTCCCCCGGGGCCGGAAGGGCCGCGGCTCAGGTGTCGGGCGATTCCCAGCCTTCTCCGCGATCTCGACATTCCCGCGGCCCGGATCGCCGCCATCGGCCGCCCCGGGAACAACGCCTCCCGCACGACGTCGGCAGAGCGTCAGGCCGGCCTGGCGGAATGCCGGTGGCACGCTCACACCGGAGAACCTCGAAGGCGTCCTCACACTCCTGGCCGCCGCCGTCCGCCACGACGAGCCCGGCGTGCGCGACACCGGCGTGGCGGTTACGAGGACGAGCGCCCTCGCCGGATCCCCCGGCGGCGAGGACCGCACATGATTCGACGCACCGACCGGCACCGACTGGCACCGCCCTCGACCACGCACCGCATCCGTAACCGCACAGATTGTGGGTGGTTGATGCCCGTAAAGGGTATTAAACCCCTCTGAGTGCCTAATCAAGGGCGTCGTCCATCAAGCACAACGGGGGAAACGATGACGGACACCAAGAACACCAAGGACAGTAAGAACAAGGCGGCGAAGAGCTCGGGTAAGAGCAAGAAGGCCGCCATAAAAGCGACACGCTCCGCCAAACAGGCGAAGAAAGAGGCCGGACAGCCCGAAACCAGGTTGCCCGAGACGGGGTCCGCCCACCCGGGTGGACGAGCCTCCTAGCCACCGAGGACGTGAAATCATGATCGGGCGACCGGCATGAAACCCGGTCGCCCGATCATGGAGTGACACGATGCCCGCCTACTTTCGTTTTCCGACGATCTTCGGCAACATGGTGGTCTTCGCCGCCGAAGACGACCTGTGGATGGTCACCGCCGGCGGCGGGCGGGCCTTCCGGCTGACCGCCGGGGTGGCCGAGGCGGGATACCCGCGTTTCTCCCCCGGTGGCGACCGGCTCGCCTTCGTCGGCCGCGAGGAGGGGCCCGAAGAGGTCTACGTGATGCCCGCCGACGGTGGCGCGGCCCGGCGGGTGACCTACCACGGCGCCCGGTCCAGCGTCACCGGCTGGGATCCCGGCGGCGGCATCGTCTACGCCAGCGACCAGGGCCAGCCCTTCGACGGCCGCAACCGGCTGCACCGGGTGGAACCGGATGGGATGCCCGAGCTCCTGCCGTACGGCCCGGCCAACACCATCTCCTACGGCCCGCGGATCGTGCTCGGCCGCAACACCGCCGACCCCGCCCGGTGGAAGCGCTACCGAGGCGGCACCGTGGGCGATCTGTGGATCGAGACCGGCGACGACGGGCGGTTCCGGCGGCTCACCGCGCTTCCCGGCAATCTCGCCTCGCCCTGCTGGGTCGGGGACCGGGTCTACTTCATCTCCGACCACGAGGGCGTGGGCAACGTCTACTCCTGCGACGCGAACGGCGGCGACCTGCGCAGGCACTCCGACCACGCCGACTACTACGCCCGCAACCTGTCGGGCGACGGCCACCGGCTGGTCTACCACGCCGGGGCCGAGCTCTACCTGGTGGAGGACGGCGAGTCACGCCCCATCGAGGTACGGCTGCGCAGCTCGCGTACCCAGCTCAACCGCCGCTTCGCCTCGGCCGAGAACTTCCTGGACAGCGCCACGCTCAACCCCGACGGCAGTGGCCTGGCCATCACCACCCGGGGCAAGGCGTTCTCCTTCGCCGCCTGGGAGGGTCCGGTACGCCAGCACGGGGCGCTGTACGGGGTGCGCTACCGGCTGCTGAACTGGCTCAACGACGGTGAGCGGCTCATGGCGGCGGCCAGCGACGAGGGCGACCGCGAGGTGCTGGTGGTGCTCACCGCCGACGGCTCCGCCGACCCCGTCAGGCTCGACCACCTCGAGGTCGGCCGCGCCACCGCGCTGGAGGTCTCCCCCACGGCCGACCTGGTCGCGGTGGCCAACCATCGCAACGAGCTGATCCTGGTCGACCTCACACCGGAGAAGTCCCCCAGAACCTCCAGGCGGAAAAAGGGTCTGGCACGGGGCAGGACCGTCGACTCCAGCGTGTTCGGCGCGATCGAGGACCTGGCCTGGTCCCCCGACGGCCGCTGGCTCGCGTACGCCTGCCGGGACACCGCGCAGACGACGGCGGTGAAACTGTGCCGGGTCGAAACAGGCGAGACCTTCTTCGCCACCCGGCCGGTGCTGCGGGACGCCCATCCCGCCTTTGACCCGGGCGGCGACTACCTCTACTTCATCGGCCGGCGTGTCTTCAATCCCGTCTACGACGAGCTCCACTTCGATCTGGGCTTCCCGCTGGGCTCCCGTCCCTACGCGATCGCGCTCCGCACCGACGTCACGTCTCCCTTCGTCCCCAAGCCCCGGCCTCTCACGGACGACGACGGCGACGACGAGAACGAGGACGAGGAGGTGCCCGAGGTGGTCATCGATCTCGACGGCATCGAGAACCGGATCGTCGGCTTTCCCGTCCCCGAGGGCCGCTACGAGGGCATCGCCGGTATCAAGGGCAAGGCCGTCTACCTGACCTTCCCCGTCGAGGGCAGCCTCGGTGACGACTACGCCGACTCCTCCGAAGGCACCCTGCACGTCTACGACTTCGCCAAGCAGAAGCAGGAGACCATGGTCGGGGACGTGTCGGAGTTCCGGCTCGGCCGTGACCAGAGCACGTTGCTCTACCAGGCGGGCAGGCGGCTGCGGGTGGTCAAGGCGGGCGAGGAGCCTGAGAGCGACGAGACACCGGGCCGGACGAGCGGATGGGTGGACCTGTCCCGGGTCAAGGTGTCCATCCGCCCCGAGGCCGAGTGGCGGCAGATGTTCAGGGAGGCCTGGCGGCTGCAGCGGGAGAACTTCTGGACCGAGGACATGGCCGGGCTCGACTGGGACGGCGTCTACCTGCGCTACCTGCCGCTGGTCGACCGGGTCACCACCCGAGGGGAGTTCTCCGACCTGCTGTGGGAGCTCCTCGGCGAGCTGGGCACCTCGCACGCCTACGAGAGCGGCGGCGCCTACCGGCCCCGGCCGCACTACCGGCAGGGCAAGCTGGGCGTCGACTGGGCCTTCGAGGACGGCGTCCACCGGATCGCGAAGATCGTCGGTGGTGACCGGTGGGACCCCGAGGCGACCTCGCCGCTCAACCGCCTCGGAGTGGACGTACAGCCGGGTGACGTGGTGCTGGCCGTCAACGGCCAGCCCGTCGGCGCCGAGGTCAGCCCCGACGAGCTGCTGGTCAACCAGGCCGATCAGGAGGTCCAGCTCACCATCCAGCGCGGGGACGAAAGGCGGACCGTCACCGTCAAGGCCGTCGACGACGAGCGGCCTGGCCGCTACCGCGACTGGGTGGAGGCCAACCGAGCCCGCTGCCACGAGCTCAGCGACGGCCGGATCGGCTACCTGCACATCCCCGACATGGGCCCGGAGGGCTACGCCGAGTTCCACCGCGGCTTCCTGACCGAGTACGACCGAGAGGCGCTCGTGGTGGACGTCCGCTTCAACGGCGGCGGCCACGTGTCGGCGCTGCTGCTGGAGAAGCTGGCCCGGCGCCGCCGGGGTTACAACTTCCCCCGCTGGGGCGTGCCCGAGCCCTACCCCGAGGAGTCACCACGCGGCCCGATGGTGGCGATCGCCAACGAGTGGGCGGGCTCCGACGGTGACATCTTCAGCCACACCTTCAAGCTGCTCGGCCTGGGCCCGCTGATCGGCAAGCGCACCTGGGGCGGGGTGATCGGCATCTGGCCCCGGCATCACCTGGCCGACGGGACGGTCACCACCCAGCCGGAGTTCTCCTTCGCATTCGACGACGTGGGCTGGCGGGTGGAGAACTACGGCACCGATCCCGACATCGAGGTCGACATCACTCCGCAGGACTACGCGGCGGGCGTGGACACCCAGCTGGACCGGGCGATCGAGGTCGCTCTGGAGCGCCTGGTCCTGCAGCCGCCGCACACCCCCAACCCGGCGGCCCGCCCCCGGCTCGTGGTGCCGCGCCTGCCACCCCGCCGGCGTTCCCGCTGACCGCGAGCCGGCCCGGGCTCGGGCACTGCCAGGCCGCCCAACAAATCGATTGTTCTCCCGGAGGCCGTCTGCTGTCCTGCTGAGGACGGTCGATCGATCAAGGAGACGAAAAGGGGCGACCCGGTCATCGTGCTCGACCGGGGCCGCGTCACCGGCCACGTCACCGGCCGCAGCCCGCTCGGCGAGCTGCTGGAGAGCTGTCCGGAGACGCGGTGGTTGTGCAGCGAGGAACTCGCCGCCGAAGCCGTGGCGGATCCCGCGTCACGGGCACGCGGGATCCGCCACGGCGGGCCGGGTGGAGGAATCAGGCGAGGTTCAGCTGCCAGGAGACGCCGAAGCGGTCGTTGGTCCAGCCGAAGCGCTTGCTGAAGCCGTAGGAGCCGAGCGGCATCAGCGGCTCGCCGTTCTCCGACAGCGCCGCGTACAGGCGCTCGATCTCCGCCTCCGACTCGCACTGCACGTACAGCGAGACCGACGGGGTGAAGGTGAACGCGTGCGACACGTAGCTGTCGATGGCCATGTACTCCTGTCCCGCCAGCGTGAACGTGGCGTGCTGCACACTGCCCTCCGCGCCGGGCCCCTCGGGGCCGTAGCGGGCAATGGCCAGGATCTCCGCGTCGTCAAACAGCGACATGTAGAACGTCACCGCTTCTTCTGCCGCGCCCTCGAACATCAAGAAAGTAGTGATTTTTTGTGACATCGGGTGGACTCCTAGCGAGGTGCGTTAAAGGTGATGATGTTCCTGGCGATGGGAACGGCCTGCTCGTCAGCGGCCCCGACTCCGGATCGCCAGGAACGTCGACGTGCGCACGTGAAGACTATTTCAGTTTCACCTTATATAAGTCAAACTCGATATAGTGGCGGGATCGCCACCCGGAGGCGGGCAGCTGACGAGACGTCGGCGTGGAAACCGGATCCGCCTTCCACCTGGGCACCTCCGGGCCGGTGAGCACTCCGGGCGAGGTTCATCTGTTTCCCGCCCCGCGCCCTGGAGCACCCACAGCGCGTCACTCCGACGATCCGGGCTGCTGGAAGCCTGCCGTAGTGCTACGGCCACCGGCCCCGACCGTTTCACGGCCCCTTTGGGGTGCTTCGCATCGGCGCCGGCCGCTCCGCTCTCCGAGGATGCTACCTCTGCGGCCAACCGCGCTCGGAACGTTCACGGTCATGCTTCAGAGCAAGGCGTACGGCGAAGTAGATGACCAGGAACTGGACGAGAGCGCCAAGCAGCATGAAGAGCACGCTCACGCCCGTGGCGCCAAAATTCATGATCTCTCCCTCATCGCCGTGTGATCAGCCTGCCCGCCCTGGCCCCCGCTGTCCACCGTCGATCCCACGACAGGCGCTGTCTTCAAGCCAGTGATGCGGCGCCGAAGCCGGCACCACCCTCATGCGGGCTGATCTCCGTACGGGGTCGGGAGCGATCGACGAGCCATGCTTCATTCCCCAGCACGGCTTACCAGGTAGCAGGACCGCGCCGACGCATCCCAAGCGTGCCCGTCAGGAGGGCCACCATGGGGAATCACGGGCAAGGTGAAACCGCCCCCGACCTGGAACGCGGCAGCCCGAGGGGCGAGTGCCGAGATCTTCAAAGGACTCAGGCGTCACTGGATGTCGAAGCTGGAGAAAGTTCACGCCGAAGAGGACGTCCGGTGATTCCGAGATCTCGCCTCGCAGATTCCATTACGAGATATCGGGCCTGCCGCTTCGCACTTGGATCAGTAATGCGATCAGGGCTTCTCAGGCTGACATGCAGAGCGTACGTGTAGTCATGTGCGCTCTGAGCCAATTCAGGCGAACAGACGAGTTCAACATTTTTCTTGGCCAGCCACAACTGATGGAGGCTTTCCTTCGAGTCCGCCTCACCTGGTGAATCCTTAGATTCAGCGTGTTCGTCCAGGGCCATCTCGATCCGCTGAGCCACATCGAGAAAAGAAAGGATGGCGGCTTTCCGTTCAGTACGCATAACGACAAGCCGGTCGTGTTCCAGACGCTTCCTATCAACACGTGTGGCCAGGTGCTGACCTAGGAGAGTTCCGCCTGTCCCCAGTAACACGCCGAGCAGGGGCAGAACAGTTGTACTGAGCGTCTCCCAATTCATACACCGAATGATCCAGGAGCGATGGTGTCTTGTATAGAGCGGGATATCGCCCCCTTCCCTATGCCTCGATCCCATTGCCACACGAGTACTACTCTCACGATTGCCCGACCATGGCCGGATCGGCGCCGCCCCCGGTGACATCTCCCGCGAATGGGGCATCGCCGCCTACGCGGCAGACGGAGGAGCGGTCCTGATCGACTACCACTGCCAGGATCTCCCGGAGGCGCTCTCCCATGAGACGCAGACGGCGAGGCTCATCACCGGCATCACCATGGACGAGCACTTCGTCTACTCGGTCGACGAGGTGGTGACCACACGGTTCGAGCCGTTCTTTCCCAGCGAGCGGAACGGCAGCGATCCGGACCGTCTGCTGGCCCATATGCGGGATCTGGGCATGCCGTTGGACGGGGAGGAGTTCACCGACACACGGGTCTCCACCGCTCTCGCCATCGCCCTGGCCGCACGGGCCACCGGGGTCACCTTCACACCGACTCACTACGCGGCGGCGCCCATCGTCGGATCCATTGACTGCCCGGACTGA
Organism: Streptosporangium sp. NPDC005286; assembly: GCF_040607515.1. NCBI lineage: Bacteria > Bacillati > Actinomycetota > Actinomycetes > Streptosporangiales > Streptosporangiaceae > Streptosporangium > Streptosporangium sp. NPDC005286. The sequence goes on from NZ_JBEXGU010000061.1 coordinate 9,601, forward strand.
TCGAGGATGAGCTGCCCGTTGCATTTCCCGTTGCAGTCCCAGGACGTTCCAAGCGGTTCAGGATGGACCCGCCCACACCCACTGACCTGCATTGAACTGTCCGGAACAGCACAAGATCGATCTTTTAATCCGTAGGTTCTGGGTTCGAGTCCCAGGCGCCCTGTCACTCCTGACCAGGAATTAAGGCCCTGAGCTGGGTCTTTGCTCCTGCCGGTCTTCCCCGGCACATGCGGCCGGATGCAATTCCGGGCCACCGTTCACGGAACACACGTGGAACGGAACCAGCGGCGTTTTCCCCGTGGCATCGGGAATTTCGGAAGCACGCGAAATGATTTCGGAGAGCCCGGAGCCGGCACGACGAAGGACCCCGAGGGATGCCCGGGGTCCTTCGTGTCGCACTGCCAGGGGCCACGTCGACAGCGCTTCCACGATCCGTTTGTCTGCCATCTTGTGTTGCCCGCCGACGCACCGGGCGTAGACCCTGAGCAGCACATCCACCTCGTGCCCGACCCGCTCGGCGGCCTCCGGCGCATGCACCCTGGCGTTCAGGCAGAGCAAGACCACCGCGTGCCGCGGGTCGTACAGCTACCACGTCGGCGGTGAGGCTACCTGTTCAGGAGTGATGGCGCAGATGTTGGAGCATAGGCTCGGCGCTCTGCACCGCCTCACAGTCCTGCGTCCACTCAGCGGCCGGGCATGCGGCCTGGAGGGTCGGTCCCGGCAGCCGGCGGCTCGGGCCGCACCAATGCACGGCATCGGTCCGAATCACGACTCCTTAGGTATCCCTGACCTTCTTCCACACATCCTCATTCGGCACCGCATACCATTTCCCCATGATTGAGGCGATCTTGAGCATTCCTATGGCTTTTGCGCTCGGCTCCATAGGATTCGCGGCACGATCAGCCCCGGACGGTCGCCACACCCGCGTACAGCTGCTCCATCTGGTCTATGGATCGATTCTGTCGATGATCGGCATTATGGTGATGGCGCTCACCGCATGGTCCACACACGAAGACCAGCACTATGACGACTTCGGATCGGCATTGACGACCCTGGCAGCCCTGATGGGCGGGGCACTGTTTCTCTTCGGCTTGGGCCCGCTCACCTCATGGCTTCTGGGAATCCTCGGGCGACGCGCCGTACACCTGCCTCTGCCGATGCGCCTGGCGGCCCACGACGTGGCCGACAATCGGGCTAGAACGGCTCCCGCGGTCGCGGCAACGATGGTCGCGACGGCCCTCGCAATCGCGGTAATGATCATCGCTGTCGCCGCAACAGCACAGAACAGGGCGGAATATTATCCACAGGTCCGGTCCGGCGCCCTCCTGGTGCAGTGGTTCTCAGCGGAAGAAGCAGCTGCCGTACGTGCGGCCATCCAACAGGAGTTACCCGGAGTGCCCATTACGCAGGCCGATCGCCAGCGCGAGAACGGGCATTTCGGCCTGGACATCGAGAACGTAGAGTTTCCGGACCTGGAGAGCGTTGCTCCGGCCGGCATCATCGGCGACCACGCGCTGCTCCGTTATCTCACTGGAGACCCGTCGACGCCCTACGACGAGAACACAGCAGTAGTGGTCACGGCCGACGACGTGGAAGTCGAAAAGGTGTCGATTCACTACGACTTCGACTTCGCCAGGAATGACGAGTCACTGTTGACCAAGAGCATTCCTGTAATCGTCGTCAAGCCCGCCGACCCTCACATGGAGGAGCTCTTCCTCCCAGCGAAGATCATGCGAGATCTCGGCTATCACTTGGAGCCCGATAAAATGATCATCGACCCCTCCATTCATCGAACCTCCATGATCGAACAGGAGCGGCTCGACCGTCGGCTGGGTGACACCGCAACCACGTACGTCGAGCGAGGGTTCCAGGCTTCGACCGGCTGGTGGGTCTTCGTTGTGGCAGCGGTTGTCGTCGCCCTCGGCAGCGCATTGGCCGCGACCGGCCAGGTCGGCGACTCCCGATCGAGACGTGTGCTTCTACGGGTCGGCGGCGACTCGACCGCGCCTCTGCGATCACTCGCCGCCTGCCGTGCGGGACTCAGCGCGGCCTGCGGTACGGCGATGGGCGCAGCCGCCGGGTGCACGATCGGCCTGCTCCTCGTATGGCCGATGACGGCCTCGGTCGAATGGGATCCGATGCCACGGGTGGCCTTCGATACCCCGTGGTCGCTGATCGCCGCTCTGGTCGTCGGTCTGCCCGTTCTCGCGGCGGTTATCGCCGGTCTTGCCTCACCCGGTATGACCGCCCGGGTAGTGCCGGCGGACGAGACTCGGGTGTCGCGGTAGAGCATTGCGCACCTACCGCACCAACGATCACCTCCACTCGGCTGATGACCGCTTCTGCGTACCCGTCGGGACGGGGGGACAGCAGGAAACCATGGGGACTCATAGGCCTCCAGCAATCCCGGCGCGGTTCAGTTTGCCGTGGTCGGGGGCGATCGGTGCGCTGGGTTCGTTCCTCACCCCGGCTCACCGAGGAACACGGCTGGCCTATCGCCGCAATGCTCGTATCACCAACACAGCGAGAATCAGCAGCTCAAACCAGCCCAGCCCGAACATGCATGCGCCTTTCGCACTCACCGAACCCGGACAGCATCCCCGTTCAGAGCGCTAGCCGGCACCCGGCGGGAGAGGCGCGTGCGTTCGCACAGGTCTCTTAGCCGTGTCCGTTTGCGCCAGGTGGACGCTTACCGCTCAGGAATCAAGTACGGCGGCGATGGCTTCGATCTCAACGAGCTGGTCGTCGTAACCAAGCACGGTGACTCCCATCAAGGTGCTCGGTACGTCATGCTCACCGAACGAGTCCCGGACTACCTCCCAGGCAGCCACCAAATCCTCTTGCCGGGTGGATGCGACGAGAACCCTTGTGCTGATGACGTCCTGCAATGATGCGCCAGAGGCAGTGAGAGCCGCCTGCATGTTCTCAATGGCTTTCGCTGCTTGGCCCGCGTAGTCCCCAATCGCTGCCGTCGAGCCGTCCTCGTTCAGGGGACACGCTCCGGCGAGGAAGATGAGTCGTGACTCGGCAGGCGCCGTGGCTGCGTAAGCGTACTGGGCGACGTCGGACAGAGAAGCGGAGCGGATCAAAGTGATGGCGCTAGGCATGGTCATTCAGTTCCTTTCATATCGGATACAAAGCGACCATCCTGACATAGGCATTCTGACTGCCGCCTCCTATTTTCGCAGGCCAAGCCGCCCGTACCTCGCGGCCAGTTCATGGTCGCGCCGCCGCCCAGATGCGGCACGACGATCGCCACAGGGTGGCCGGTCCGTTCGTGGTCGGGGGCGATCGGAGGCCCAGGGCTTCGTTCCTCAGTCCCGGCCCGCCGAGCATCGTCAGTTGCAGTTTCAGTTGCGGTTCAGGGCCGTTCAAGACCGTCCAATCTGGACCACACATGCCCTCTGACCTGCACTGACACTGAGGTGATCTCAGCGACCTTTCACGTCAGGTGGCCGTGTTCGAAATGGGTGAGAACGAGTGCGGCTTTGACGATGTCCCCGATTTTTGCTGGGCTGGCGGTGGTGATGTGCTGGAGGGCGCGCCAGTGCTCTGTGAGCAAGACGAAGCCTCGTTCTCCCAAGCAGCGTAAGGCGCTCAGTAGCGCGTTTGTCGTCTCTCACGGTCGCGCGCGATTTCCGTCGGACCCGCATGCCAGGATTCCCATGATCTAGCCCTAGAGAGAGCAGGATTTCCGTGAGCGTCTACAGCTGGCTCGATGACACCGCGTTCTGCACAACGCTCGTCCGCGGTCTCACCCCGCACGAGGCGTTGGCCCGCCTCGGCATCGAGGTGTTCGACGGTGACGACGAGGAAGGCGAGATTGAGGAGGGTCTCATCTGTGCCCATCCGGCCGAGGGCGGCACCATCCTGAGCGAGTGGAACGGCTTCGCCGGCACGCTGGACGAGGTGCTGCGGCCCTTGTCGGCAGGAACGGTCACGGCAAGCGTCTTTGTCAACGTGAACAGCGTCGCGTCCTTCGACCACTACGCGGACGGCCGCAAGATCTTGTCCTTCGACCCGCTGATCCCCTACGACGCGGACGACGCCCCGCGAGACTACTTGGCCGACCGGATCGAGCTCGGCCTGGTCCATGGCAGGTCGGAGGGCGGGCTTGCCGCGGCGCTGCAGTTGGCCGAGCGCATCACCGGGGTACGGCCGAACACTTCCAGTCACATCGTGGCCTCCCACGGCGTCCTTGAGTACTGAGCCTTTTCAGGCCCATGTGCCGGGCGTCGTGAGCGCAGTCGGCCTGGGACAGCCCGGACTGGGAGCGCGACATCCCAGCAGCGATCTATTTCCCGGTCGACAGGCAGGGGCACGATCTTTTTCCAGGACTCGCAGTCCGTGCTCAGTGAGTGCTCACCCGCCGGTTGGCTACCAGGTTCGAGTCTGCCTGAAGCAGGCCCGTCAGCTCTCATTAGACTCCCTCATCGAGTACACGACGCTTTATTCGAAGATCCAGGCAGCATGAGTGTCGACCAGGCCGAATCCACCGAAATCAGAATACACCGATGTGTGTCCTCTGCGGGGAGGCCACACATCGTGCATTTATCCATCCAGGGAGAATGAACGCCGCAACTCGTCGAACGACTCCATGAGGTAATCTGCGTGGAACGCAGTCAATTTACTCTGAAAGACCAAGACGGCCTTCTGTACGAGCCGGCAGGATGGCCCCCTTTCTGGGAGATCGCGGCGCGTCTGCCCGAGGGCTCCTGCTTCGAGGCGGCCCTGAATTGGGCGATATTCTGGAGCACCTCTCCTTGGCATGAGGCCGGGGTCGTGCTGGAGCCATGGGACGGCCCACCCCACGGTTCCGGCGTTCTCACATTTTGAGATCGAGGATGCCGAGTGGGTTGGCGTAGTCGCCGTGTGACCAGCGTTGGCCTGCGGCGATGTTGGGGAAGCCGGCCAGGTGGAGGGCGCCGATGGCAAAGCTGCGCAGTGCGGCCATGACGGCGGGTCCGGTGCCGGTGCGGATGGTGCCGGCGTCCTCGCCGTAGGAGACGTCACGCACGTAGTGACTGGTTTCGATGGACCAGTGTGATCTGACCAGTGCGGCAAGTTGGGCTGCGGTGACCTGGTCGGCGGTCAGACTGGTGATGCCGAGTGCGGCGATCGCCGAGGTGAGTTTCCCCTCCAGGTCATAGACCTCACGGAGGAAGACGCGGCGGTTGGCACAAGCGTGTTCTCGGTCAGCACCTACGGAAGCGACCCGTTTCGATACGCATGAATTGACGGGCGAGGAAACCCAGTGGGGCGATAACCCCAGGTATTTCTCAGTAAAATATCCCCGCGAATTTCAGAGCACAGCAAAACCTGGCATTCCGCGGTTTCGGGAGATTGACGCCGGGGATACCGCAAAGGTGGGACATAACTGAGGAAATAGTTTAACTATGCATCTATCTCCGGTGATATGAGGCGATAACCCCAGGTATTTCTCAGTAAAATATCCCCGCGAATTTCAGAGCACAGCAAAACCTGGCATTCCGCGGTTTCGGGAGATTGACGCCGGGGATACCGCAAAGGTGGAACATAACTGAGGAAATAGTTTAACTATGCATCTATCTCCGGTGATATGAGTGGCAACGTCGCACATCACAGTGGTTTCACGTTGCTTCGGTCAGTTCAGGGTAAAAACGCTCTGGATCGGGTTTCAGCACGTCGGCGCAGTCGAGTCCCAGCCACGGTCGGCGCTGGTGGACGTGCCGGAGCGGCCTGTCACCTTTCCTCCCTTGATCAGGAGGAGGATCATGTACCCGGCGCAGAAGACCAACCTGGACCACCAGTTGGCCGCCGACCTCGCCTGGCATCCCGCCGGCCCCGCTAAACAGGCGGGCATCCAGGCCGGTGCCCGGGCGCCCGCGACATCCTCGCCTTGCGCGCGCACGACGGCGCGGACGCCGCCCCGCCCTGCACCACCACCGGCAAACCCGGCGACTACCGGCCGACCTATCCGGACTTCAAGGCACCGGAGTTCACCCGCTGGGGCAACGTCACCCCATTCCTGCTCCATACCGGCCACCGGTTCCGTGGGTAACCCGGCGTGCTATCTCACAGTGTCGATGCCGATTCGCGCTGATTGGATCGGCACTCCAGCCAGCGAGAGGGACATGAGTATGAGTCACGGTATTCATCCCCGCATACCGCGCCTACCGACCCTGATCGGCGCACTTGCTCTGATCGGCGCACTTGGTCTGGTCACCGCTTGCGGCGACCCGCCGCACCGCGGCCCGGCGTCCGCCGGGATCACCCCGGGCGCCGGCCAGAGCCTGCCCGGCATGCCCGGCGGCACCGGCCCGGCATCTGCCATCCCGGTGATCCCCAACACGGCCACAGCCGCCCCCACAGGCAGCGCGCCGGCCACGCCGGTGGGCCCGAACTCCGTGACGATCAAGAATTTCGCCTTCCATCCCGCTGCGCTGACCGTCAAGGCAGGCACTACGGTGACCTGGATCAACCAGGACCCTGAACCGCACACCGTGACGAGCCAGGGCCAGGGTCCGCTCCGCTCCGCCGCGCTGGCGTCCGGTGCCCGCTACCCCTACAAGTTCACCAAGCCGGGCACCTACAAGTACCTGTGCAGCATCCACCCGTTCATGACCGCCACTGTGACGGTGACCCAGTGACCGGCCCTATCGATCCGCGTGGAGCCGAGCCGACGCCGGAACACGGGATGTCTCGCCGCCAACTGCTGCGCCACGCCGGCTGGTTCGGCTCCGCCGTGGTCTTGACGGTGGCCGACGGCCAAGTGATCAGCAGCATCGCAGGCAGCCAGGACAGCGCCGCCACACAGGCCGCCACCAACTCTGGCGCGCTGCGGTTCGTGCAGATTTCCGACAGCCACATCGGCTTCACCGGCGCCGCCAACACCGACGTGAACCGAACGTTCACCGAAGCGCTCAATCAGGTCAACAGCCTGGGCTTCCAGCCCGACTTCGTCATGCACAGCGGCGACCTCACCCACCTGTCCACCCCGGGCCAGTTCGACCAGGTCAAGCAGATGTTGACCGGCCTGCGTACCGGTCGCGTCTTCACGGTGCCCGGGGAACACGACTCGATCGGCGACGCCGGACATGCGTACCGGCAGCGATTCGGCGCAAACACCCTCGGCGACGGCTGGTACAGCTTCGACACCCATGGCGTCCACTTCATCGCTCTGGTCAACACCCTGCACATGGAGCAACTCGGGCACCTTGGCGCCGACCAGATCGACTTCGTCCGCAAAGACGTCGCTGGTCTATCGGCTGACACTCCCATCGTGGTGTTCAGCCATATCCCGCTGTTCGCCATGTACCCGGCCTGGGGCTGGGGCACCGATGACGCCATCAAGGTCCTAGGCCTGCTACGCCGCTTCTCCTCTGTGACCTGCCTGAACGGCCACGTGCACCAGCTGTTCACCAAGACCGAAGGCAACGTCACCTTTCACAGCGCCACCACCACCGCCTACCCGCTGCCCAAACCGGGCATCGGGCCGGGACCCCTCCCGCAGGTGGTACCAGCCGGCCGCCTCAAGGACGCACTGGGCATCCGCACTGTCACCTACCGTAAGGGCGCAGGCGGCCTGGCCGTCACCGACCACAAGCTGGCATGAAGGCGTCCGCGGCCCTCGCCACCCGCCTGAGCACGGCCGCCGCCATCGCCGCCAGCGGCTACATCCACGCCGACCTCTACCTCAACGGCGGCTACCGGCACATCCACATCATCGGCACGGCGTTCCTGCTCCAGGCCGGCGGCGCTTTCGCCGTCACCCTACTGCTGCTCGTCAGCGACTCGGCCATCGTCAGGCTCGGCGCCGCCGCCGTGGCCCTGGGCGCGCTGGGCGGCTTCACGCTCTCCCGCACCATCGGGATTTTCGGGTTCACCGAGCACGGATTCCCCCTCCCCGCAGGCTGCGATCAGCGTGATCGTCGAAGTGGCCGCGCTGCGGCTGCTCGCGGCCCGGCAGCTGGCCATGCGCAAGCCGGCGGAGAGCCTCACGGGTGCCGAATAATCACCCATACTGGTCACGCCGCATGTCGATACTCGTGGCGCGTGCCGCCGTCGATCTTGCCACCGGATGTCAAGGGCGGGTGAACCGGTAACCCGCGCGAGTTTCTGGTACCGAATAGAGGCCACCTGCGGCCGGCTGGATCGCACCGTCGGCGCCTACGCATGAATTGACGGGCGACGAAACCCAGCGGGGCGATAACCTCAAGTATTTCTCAGTAACATAATCCCGCGAATTTCAGAGCACAGCAAAACCTGGCATTCCCCGGTTTTCGGAAGATTGACGCCGGGGGACACCGCGAAGGCGGGACATAACTGGTTGAGCTACGTTGAGCGGGCTGTTGCGGCGGCGCCGACAGCCGAGAACACACAGGGATCGGAGGAGCGTTCGCCGCGAAGGTACTCCTCGCCCGCAGCCGGCGCCTACCCACCTGGGCGTTGCCACTCGCCGGTGGCACCCTGGTCACCCTCATCGCAATCCTGTGGTCCTCAGCGGCCCTCTGGCAGCTGACCCAGCCCTAGCAGTCCCCCACAGAGCGCGAGGTACTCGACCGTACATGGCAGGGTTTTCGGGGTTACACGACGTGGGAGGAGACGCCGGTGGACATGACGACACTGGTCCTGACCAGGCAGAGCCTGCATGGAGTGGCCGAACTCGTACTGGCCGGGCCGCAGTACCGCCAAAGCGGCACCATCAGGCTCCGGGCCGTCCCCGGCGGCTTCGCCACCACCAAGCCCCCCGACGTGGCCGTCAACGGAGACCTGCTGCTCACCAGCGGCCGACCGCTCGGGAAGCTGACCGGGGTGACCTACGCCGAACTCGCGGCTGCCGCCGGGATCGTGGCCGGCGCCCCCGAGGGCCTGTACTCCGAGGGCTCCGGGGTCACGGCCGACGACCGCGTACATGTCGATCCGCAGGCGGCAATGGTGATCGCCCGCGCCCTCGGCGACGGTGATGCGGCCCTGCGCAGGCTTGCTCCCGGCATGACGCCGGTGCTCTGGCCGGAGCATTTCGACATCGGTGTCACCCTGGACGAGGTCAACTACGGCGTCTCGCCGGGTGACAGGCACATACCCGAGCCGTACGCCTACGTCGGCCCCGGGCAACCACGAACCGGCCAGTTCTGGAACGTCTCCTTCGGCGCCGCCCGCCCACTCACCCAACTGCCGCACACCGAAGCCATCTACGAATTCTTCGACGAAGGCCGCCGACGCGCTCACGGCGAGGAGCCGTAACCCTCGGGCACCCTGCCGATCCGGCTCGGCGGCGTTCAACGTCAGGTAGAGGATCTGCCGCGCGTGATGGGACCACCGACCCACGCTTGTCAAGCCCGCCCCATGCGCAATAGCGGGGACATGAGGATGTCCTCAGCTCGACCCGCCTGGGTTTTTTCGCAACCATCGACCCCTACGAGCCGAAATGGTCAGCGTCGCGTCCGACGATGGTGATCGCGAGCAGGGGTAGCAACCGCCCAGGGATGGCACCTGAGGGGGTCGCGCCGATTCTGGTGGCGCCCATGGCCAGGTAGAACGGTTCCGCGTTCGGGTCCGCGTCGATGGTCAGGCGCGCGAAGCCGAGGTCCCCCGCAGCGGCGACGGCATGCTCGAACAGGCGGCGGCCGACGCCTTGGCCGATGGCGTCCGGTTCGACGAAGAGCATGCCCAAGGCCCCCTCCGGCGGGTTCCCTTCCAGAGTGGCGAAACCCAGGACGCGGCCGTTGTGTTCGGCCACCATGGTTCGCAGCTTCTCGACCTCCGAGGCCGAGATGGCCAGTTCGTCCCGGCACGCCGCCATGAATGCCTCGTCGTAGCCCCAGTGCGCCTTGGATCGAACCGCCAGCTCGCTCAGGAGGTCCGCCTCGACCACCTGCGCCGCTCTGATCAGCATGATCGCCTTTCGTCATCCCTGACATCCTCCTCCGCCCGCCGGCGGAGACTTGCCAAAGGCAACTATCCCAGCGACCGGATCGCGGTCGGTGCGGCCAGATGGTCTCCTCGGCGGGACACCGCGAAGCGCCGAGGTCAGGGCGGGGTGACGTCTGCGGAGGCGAGGAGGCGGGCGGCGAGGGCTCTGATCTCGTCGCGTAGTTCGGCGGGGGTGATGACGGTGAACGGCCAGCCGAGGCCGGCGAGCATCTGGGCCATCCCGGCCAGCCGGTCGGCCCTGGTGGCCAGCAGCACCCCGGCGGAGGTCTCGGCCAGGGTCGCCGTGGCGGCGGGGATCCGGGCGGCGGCCTCCTCCAGCGTGGCCTCCAGCAGCACCCTGACCTCGTAGCGGTAGGGCACCGCCGACAGCGATCCGACCACGTGCGCGACCGGGTCGAAGCCGTCCGGGGCCGAGAACCTCCGCTCGGTGCGCGCGGCGCTCGCCACCCGGTCCACCCTGAAGGTCCTGATCTCCCCGCTGTCATGGTCGAGGCCCGTGACGTACCAGCGGCCGGAGTGGAAGACGATGCCGTACGGGTCCAGATCGCGCGTCGAGGCGTCGCCACGCCAGGAGCGGTAGGCCAGCCGGACGGTGACCCGGCGACGGGCGGCGTCGGCGAGGGCGAGCAGCGGGCCCGCCTTCGGGGCGGGTGCCCGCGTCGCGACGCCGGTGTGGTCCAGCGTCTCCGAGATCGCGTCGACGCGCTCGCGCAGCGGCCCCGGGAGCACCCGCTGGATCTTGGCCAGGGCGCTCTCGGTGGCCGTCTCCCCCACCGCCAGCCCGGTCCGCCGTCCGGCCAGCAGCCCCAGCACCACCGCGGTGGCCTCGTCGTCGGTGAGCATCAGCGGCGGCAGCTTGTAGCCGGGCAGCAGCCGGTAGCCGCCGTGCCGGCCCCGCTCGGCCGAGACCGGCACGCCGAGCTCCGACAGCCGCACCGCGTAGCGGCGCACCGTGCGCTCGTCCACCTCCAGCCTGGCGGCGAGTTCGGGGCCGGTCAGGCCGGGGGCGGCCTGCAGCAGCTCCAGCAGCGCGAGGACCCTCGCGGCGGTCATTCGAATTCTCCTCAAAAATCAGGACCGATACTGTCCGGATTCGATTCTAGGGTGAAACCAGACGAACGAAGGAGAGCAGACATATGAGCACTTACCTACTGGTTCCCGGTCTCTGGCTGGGCGCGTGGGCCTGGGAGAAGGTCACCCGGCCACTGCGCGAGGCCGGGCACGAGGTCCACCCGGTCACGCTCACCGGGCTCGGCGACAGAGCGCACCTGGCAGGCCCCGGGGTCGACCTGGAGACCCACATCCAGGACATCGTCAACACGGTCGTCTTCGCGGACCTGAACGAGGTGATCCTCGTCGCCCACAGCGGGGCCGGCGCGCCGGTCACCGGCGCGGCCGACCGGATTCCCGAGCGCGTCTCCCGGATCGTCTACCTCGACAGCGGTCCGCTGGCCGACGGCATGACCCAGTTGGACGCCACCGAGCCCGAGTGGCGGGCGTTCATCGAGAAGCGGGTCGCCGAGCAGGGCGACGGGGTGGGCTACCCACTCCCGTCCTGGGAGGAGCAGGAGCGGGCCGGAGCCAGCCTGGAGGGACTGGGCGAGACCGAGCGCGAGTGGTTCGTCTCCCGCGCGACCCCGCAGCCGTACGGGACGATGACCCAGCCCCTGGCGCTCAAGGGCGGCGCGGACGCGCTGCCCAAGACGCTCATCGCGTGCTCGTTCCCGCTGGAGCAGGTGCACGCCATGATCGCCGCCGGTCACCCGTTCTTCGCGGCGCTCGCCGGGCCCGAATGGAGCTTCGCCTCGGTGCCCACCGGCCACTGGCCGATGTTCTCCAAGCCGGAGGAGACCGCGGCGGCGCTCGCCGCGCTGGCGGTCTGAGACGAAAGCCTGGCGGGGCGGGGCGGGAACAGGAACGGGTGGGCGAGGCCGAGAGCGGCCGGCACGCTCCGCCCGATGCCCCCACGACAGGGCTCGTGGAGGCCCGCCGTGCACACCGGGGGCCTCCACGCTGCGGTTCCGGTGACGGGCCGGGAATTCCGCGAGCACCGAGGGGTGACATTTGTCCCGGGCAGCCCTGGATCGATGGATCTACCTGGGATCCCGCACCCTCCGTAGCGTCTTTCGCATGACGAATGACGCGGTGTCACTCAAGAACGTGACCAAACGTTTCGGGGCGGTACGCGCCGTGGACGACCTCAGCCTCGACATCCCCGCCGGGCAGACCGTCGCCCTGCTCGGCCCCAACGGCGCGGGCAAGTCGACCAGCATCGGGCTGCTGCTCGGGCTGCTGGCCGCCGACTCCGGGACGGTACGCGTGTTCGGGGGCACCCCTGAGGCCGCGATCCGGGGTGGGCGGCTGGCGGCGATGCCCCAGGAGGGCGGCCTCGTCTCCCGGACCACGGTCGGCGAGCTGCTCGGCTTCGTCTCCGGGACATACCGGGCGCCGCTCCCACTACCGGAGGTGATGGCCGTCGCGGGGCTGGAGGAACTGGCCGGCCGCAGGGTGGAACGGCTCTCCGGCGGCCAGGCGCAGCGCCTCCGCTTCGCGCTGGCGCTGGCCGGGGACCCGGAGCTGATCCTGCTGGACGAGCCGACCGCGGCGCTGGACGTCCGGGCCAGGCGGGAGTTCTGGGAGAGCATGCGTGCCTTCGCCGCGCGCGGCAGGACCGTGCTGTTCTCCACCCACTACCTGGAGGAGGCCGACGAGTACGCCGACCGGGTGGTGATGATCGACAGGGGCCGGATCGTGGCCGACGGCACCAGCCGGGAGATCAAGCGCCTGGTCCCGCTGACCACGGTCAGCGTCACCGCCACCGCCGGGGACGTCGCACTGCTGGAACGCCTTCCCGGGGTCACCTCCGTGGAGATCCACGGGAACCGCGCCCACCTGCGCACCCGCGACGCCGACGCCACGGTCCTGGCGCTGGCCGAGGCCGGAGCCGTACGAGACCTTGAGGTGGTCCCCGCCGCGCTCGAGGACGCCTTCATCGCACTGACGGGAGTGGACGCCTGATGCTCGGCTACATCCGCCTGGAGATCGCCAGAAGCCGCCGCGACCCGGGATACGTGATCATGGGTTTCACGATGCCCGTGGTGATGTACCTGATCTTCACCAACCTCGGCATAGCGGGCGACGACCGTACCTGGGCCGCCCTGCACGTGATGGTCAGCATGGCCGCCTTCGGCGCGATCGGTTCGGCTTTCAACAACGGCACCGGCATCGCCGAGGACAGGACGGCGGGCTGGCTGCGGCAGCTGCGCATCACTCCCCTGGCGCCGGTATGGGTGATCGCCGGTAAGGCGGGCACCGGCATGCTCGTGGTGCTGCCCGCGATCGCCGGCGTGTGCCTGTCGGCGGCGCTGCTCAACGGGGTACGGCTGGAGATCTGGCAGTGGGTCTCGATCGTGCTCCTGCTCTGGGCGGGTTCCCTGCCCTTCACCCTGCTCGGCCTGGCCATCGGCTACCGGTTCAGCGGCCAGACCGCCGCCGTGCTCAACATCGCGGCCAACATGGCGCTGGCGATCGTCGGAGGTCTGTGGCTGCCCACCGAGGGCTTCCCCTCCTGGTTGAAGACGCTCGCGGAGTGGACGCCGAGCTTCACCTACGCCGACCTGGCGCGGAAGATCGCCTTCGGCCAGGCGCCCGGGGCCGGCGTGGCGCTGATCCTGACCGGCTGGCTGGTCGCCTTCGGCGTCCTGGCGGTGTACGGCTACCGCCGGGCCGGGCGCGTGGTGTGAATCGCGCGAGTCGCGTGATAGGAGTGGCCGGATGAGCGGGAGGCCGGAGGTGACGGAGCGGGAGAGGCCGCAAGGGCCGAAGAAGGCGAAAGCGAAACGGCTGGGAGCGGCCAGACGGAAATGGTCGGGAAGGTTGAGAAGGCAGGGGCCCGGGGAACTCGCCTTCTATCCGTGGCTGCTGATCGCCTATCCCCCGATCAGCGACCTCGTGGCGGGGCAGGTGCGGCCGGCGCCGCCGGCCGCGCTGGGCGTCGTCGCCTTCGCCACCCTGTACGTGCTCTGCATCCGGCTGTCCTTCCGTGGCCGACGACGAGCGGCGGCCGTGGCCCTGGCCGGGTTGCTGGTGGTGATCTTCCTGCTGCTGACCGGGCCTGCGCAGAACTGGTTCTACCTCGCACCGCTGATGACGATCGCCTGCGGGGTCGTGCTGCGCGGCAGGTCCGTCTACCTCCTCCTCACCGTGCTGACGCTCGCGCTGACCGCGGTGATGTGGCGCGCGGGAGCCGGCTGGACGAGCATCTCCCTGGCCACCTGGGGAACGGCCACCGGCGGCCTGGTGGTCAGCGTCGTCCTGAAGCTCTTCTCCGTGATCACCGAGCTCCAGGAGACCCGTGAGGAGCTGGCCCGGGCCGCGGTGGCCGAGGAGCGGCTGCGGTTCTCCCGCGACCTGCACGACCTGCTCGGGCACACCCTGTCGATGATGGTGGTCAAGGCAGAGGCCGTACGACGGCTGGTTCCCCGCGACGCGGAGGCGGCGGCTCGGCAGGCGGCCGACATCGAGACGGTCGGCCGGGAGGCGCTCACCGAGGTGCGGGCCGCGGTCAGCGGCTACCGGGGGCGCGGGCTGGCCGCCGAGCTGGCCTCGGCGCGCACGGTACTGGCCGACGCGGGCATCGCCGCCACGGTCACCGTCTCCGAGGGCCGCCCCGCGCCGGAGGCCGACGCCCTGCTGGGCTGGGCCGTACGGGAGGGCGTGACCAATGTCGTCCGCCACAGCGCCGCCCGCACCTGCGAGATCACCCTGGAGGGCACGGTGCTGGAGATCCGTGACGACGGCCGGGGGGCCGGCGCGGGCGCCCTGGGAAATGGCCTGCGCGGCCTGACCGAGCGGGTCGTCGCGCTCGGCGGAACGCTGGAGGCCGGCGGCGGCGACGGCTTCGTGCTGAGGGTGACGCTCCCATGATCGGCGCTCTTCCACCGGGGAGGAACCTTTCATGATCGCTTGCCCTCCGCCCGCAAGATCGCTGGTTTTCCGCCAAGGAGGAACGCTTTCATGATCAGGGTGCTGCTGGCCGAGGACCAGGGCATGATGCGCAGCGCGCTGGCCCTGCTTCTCGGTCTGGAGGACGACATCGAGGTCGTCGCCACGGTAGCCGGGGGCGACGAGGTCGTGGCCGCCGCGCTGGACACGCGTCCCGACATCGCCCTGCTGGACGTCGAGATGCCGGGGATCAGCGGCCTGGAGGCCGCGGCCGGCCTCCGGGACCGCCTGCCCGGCTGCCGGGTGCTGATCCTGACCACCTTCGGCAGGCCCGGCTACCTGCGCCGGGCGATGGAGGCGGGCGCCGCCGGATTCCTCGTCAAGGACGGTCCCGTCGAGGATCTCGCCGCGGCGATCCGCCGGGTCCTGGCGGGCGAGAAGGTGATCGACCCCGCGCTGGCCGCCGCCGCGCTGAGCACCGGCGCCAGCCCGCTGACCGATCGTGAGCGGGACGTGCTGGCCGCGGGGGCGGACGGCGCGACGATCGCCGACATCTCGCGGCGGCTGCACCTGTCGGAGAGCACCGTCCGCAACTACCTGTCCGCCGCGATCGGCAAGACCGGCACCCGTAACCGCATCGAGGCCGCCCGCACCGCCCGGCACAACGGCTGGCTCTGAAGGGGGCGGCGACTTGTCAGGCCGCCCCGAGCTGCCGGCTCAGGGGGCGAGGACGGGCTCCGGGGCCTCTTCCGCGAGCCAGTCGCGCATCGCGCCGTAGGTCTTCTCCGCGATCAGCCGCTGGCCCGCGGCGTTGGGGTGGAAGAAGTCCCACTTGCTGATGTGGCTCAGCGTGAACGTCTGCCCGAACACCACGTTGCCGTCGAACCGGCAGTTCGGGCCATACGCCGCGCAGACCCTGGCGAGTGCGGCGTTGAAACCGATCACCCGGGCGCGCACGCGGTCACGGCGGGCCTGGTCGGCCGCCGACGTCGAGGTGGGGCGCGCCAGCATGGTGGGACAGATCCGGCCCACCTCCCAGAACCCGCGGGCCACCAGGTTGTCCCTGCCGGTCTGCCAGAGCCGTCTGATGTCGGGGATGCTCGCCACGAACACCCGGGCGTCGGGCCTGCCCGCCCGCAACAGGGCCAGTGCCCCGGCCACCCGGCTCTCGTAGACGGCCACGGGGGTCATCAGCCGCTCCTCGGACACGCAGACGTCCTGGGCGCCGATCAGGAGCGTCACGTAGTCGGCGCGGTGGCCGACCGCCTGCGTCACCTGCCCGGCCAGGTCGGCACTGGTGGAGCCGGGGACGGCGAGGTTCACATTGTGCCCGGCGAGTGCCACGTCCAGGGCGCGTAACCTCAGGTAGTGGCTCCTGACATCGCGGTGCTCGCCGGTCGACCAGGAACGCGAGGCGCAGGTGACGTACCACCCGCAGGCGTTGAACCCCGCGCTGATGGAGTCTCCGAGCGCGGCCATGACCACCGGCCGCCAGGGTTGCTCCACCGGTGTCGCCCCGGCCGGAACGGTCCAGCCGGCCGTCAGGGCGGCCAGCCCTGTGAGTGCTGTCACAGTCCTGCGAAGCATGACACCTCCGCTGAGAGATCGCGTCTGCTTCGGATGTATCACCGCAGGCCAGGGTGGCAGGTTCCGTTGACCGAGTGCCTTGGTTTTCTTGACACCGCGTGGCGGCCGTGCTGGCGGGGGGAACCGCCGTCGAACATGTTCAGTTTCCGGCATAGAGTGGCGGGGGTGAGTGTAGCGCTCGGATCAACCCGTCCTCTCGTGGTGAGAACCACCTCCGTCGACGACCCCGGTGACCTGTTCGCACGACTGCCGGAGACCGCGCCCTATGCCTGGGTCAGGCGCGGGGAGGGCCTCGTGGCCTGGGGCGAGGCCCTGCGCCTGGAGGTGCCGCCCGGCCCCCGGCGTTTCGACTGGGCTCGCGACCGGCTGTCGGATCTCTTCGGCGAGGCGGATGTCGACGACGACGTGACGACCCCCGGTTCGGGCCCCGTCGCCTTCGGCTCGTTCACCTTCGACCCGGAGTCACGCGGGTCGGTCCTCCTCGTCCCCCGGACCATCCTCGCCCGCCGCGACGGCCGCGCCTGGCTGACCGCCGTCGGTGAGCAGCGGCTCGACACCGTCACCCCGCTCCGCGACCCGGGCAGGATCCGGTACGGCGACGGCAGTCTGAGCGCGCCGGAGTGGGAGCACGCCGTGGCCCGCGCCGTCCGGCGGATCAGGTCGGGCCGGCTGGAGAAGACGGTGCTCGCCCGTGACCTGACCGCCGTCGCGGAGCGGGCGATCGACGTCCGCCTGCTGCTGGCCCGCCTGGCCGGCCGCTACCCGGAGTGCTACACCTTCTCCTGCGCGGGGCTGGTCGGTGCCACCCCCGAACTACTGGTCCGGCGTACCGGGGAGACCATCGAGTCCCTGGTGCTGGCCGGCACGATCGCGCGGGGCAGCGACCGGGCGGACGACATGGCACGCGGCGCGGCCCTGTTCTCCTCGGAGAAGGACCGCTACGAGCACGTCTGCGCGGTCGCGTCGGTACGGGAGGCGCTCGACCCGCTCTGCGCCGAGCTGAAGATCCCCGAGGAGCCCGAACTCCTGGTGCTCCCCAACGTCCAGCACCTGGCCAGCCCGGTGACCGGGCGGCTGTCGGCGGGGATCTCGGTCCTGGACGTGGTGGCGGCCATGCACCCGACCGCCGCCGTCGGCGGCACCCCGACCGGGGCCGCGCTCGGCGTCATCCGCGAGCTTGAGGGGATGGACCGCGCCGGATACGCCGGTCCTGTCGGCTGGATCGACGCGCGAGGGGACGGCGAGTGGGGGATCGCGCTGCGCTGCGCCCAGATCGAGGGCCCCCGGGCCCGGCTGTTCGCCGGGTGCGGCATCATGGGCGACTCCGACCCCGCGTCCGAGCTCGCCGAGGCCCAGGCCAAGCTCCGGGTGATGCAGTACGCCCTGGAGGGCTGACCGCCGCCGCGCGGGGCGCCCGGCCGGAGGCTGGGCCAGGGCGATCACCCCTGAACAGGTAATTCCCACCCGGCTGGTCGGCGGCAGCCAGATAGGCGTACCCTCACAAGGGCAACACATCGGACATTTCCGGCAAGAAAACGATACTTTCTTCTACTCGCTGTTCTCTCGTCGCCGCACGGCCGGCTCGCTCGCCGGGGAGAGGAAGACCATGGCGTTACTGACCACCGACCGCCTCACGGTACGCGACTGGAGTCCCGAGGACGCCCGCGATGCTCTGGCCATCTACGGCACACCGGAGGTCACCCGGTGGCTGTCCCCAGCGATGAACCGGCTCGACGGTGAGGGGGCCATGCGGGCCACGCTCGAGGCATGGGAACGCAACCGTGAAACCCTGACGCCCCCGCTCGGCCGCTGGGCGATCGTCCGCAACTCCGACCAGCGGATCATCGGCGGCCTCTCCCTGAGGTACCTGCCGCCCGACGAGGAGGACATCGAGATCGGCTGGCAGCTCGCCCCTGACTTCTGGGGTCACGGCTACGCCACCGAGGCCGGCCGCGCCCTGGCCGGATGGGCCTTCTCCATCGGTGCCCACGAGCTCGTCGCGGTCGTGCGGGTGAACAACGAGCGCGGTGCCGGCACGGCCAGGCGCATCGGCATGCAGTGGGTCGGCGAGACGGACAAGTACTACGAGACGCGCCTCAACGTCTACCGGCTCTGGCCCAGCGACCTCACCTCGGCCCAGGAGGACGAGCTCCGGCTCTGAGCGGCGGGCGTCCCGGGGCGGCCGCCGTATCCTCGATCTTCGACCGGCCGGGATCCGGCGTCGGGAGCCGAGATAGCGCAGCACGGCCAGGACACGGCGGCTGTAGCCGGTGACGTGCAGCAGCCCGCTCACTGGCGCTACAGGACAGGGGGGCGACGCTGGAACTTGATGTGGAGGATGTCGGGCCGGAACGTCGCCACGGCGTACACCGCGGTGTGCCCCCTGACCGTATAGATCGTCTGCCAGGTGCGGACCACCAGCGTCGAGGAATCGACGTCCAACAATTCGGAGATCCTCTCGTCCGGCACCAGTGGCTCCAGGTAGGCGTCGGCGTGACTCAGGGGTATGCCGAGTTGCTGCGCGAAGTACGCCTGGATGTCATCGCCCACCCCCTGAGGGTCGATGGAGACTCCGTCGAGCAAGGCGGGCAGGAACTCGTGGACCCACACCACGGGGATCTCGTCGGCGAAGTAGAGCCGGTCGGTCTTCCAGACCTCGCTTTTTCGCGGGACATGCAGGGCGGTGGCGACCTCGTCGTCCGCCGGCACCTTCCCGTGGGGCTGCTCGACGATGCGGCACACACGTCCGGCAGCGGTGAGCAGCGTCTCGACGGACACCAGGTCCGAGAGCGTGTACTCGATCTGCTCGGGCCGCTTCGCCATGAAGGTGCCTATGCCCCACCGGCGAACCACGAGCCCACGGACACGTAACTCCTCCAACGCCTCGCGGAGCGTGTTGCGTGAAACCCCGAGGTCGGAGGCGAGGGTCACCTCGGGGGGCAGCTTGGAGTCGGCGGGGAATCGTTCGAGTAGTTCCCGCACGAGGGCGCTCCGCTGAGTGCGCTGCACTGATCGCGTCGCAGGTTGTGATGGCATCAGGCCCACCCTTCCTTGCTTCCGGTCACACCACTACTGCCCATCCGACAGCACCGATTCTGCCGGAATGAATATTGACGAGGTAGAAGGTCCAACCTATCCTGATGGCCTTATCAGCGGCAACTTGACGCCACCGCTCATCGGAGGCGTCGGACATGCCGGTCGGATAGGAAGTTGAGCGGCGATGAACAGATCGACCGAGCGTGAAAAATCAGACACACTACCTAACACCGGTGACCGCAAGGCACTCGCCCTTGACCGGGTCACCGTCTCCTTCACCGTCGGCGGTGACAGGATCGTCGCTCTTGACGACGTGAGTTTCGAGGTCGGGCACGGTGGGTTCCTGTCGGTACTCGGCCCTTCCGGCTGCGGCAAGTCCACCACACTGCGCCTCATCGCCGACCTGCTGCATCCCGGGGAGGGAGAGCTGAACGTCCTGGGCGACAGCCCAGGCACCGCCCGGGCGCATCGGCGCGTTGGCTTCGTGTTCCAGGACGCCACCCTGCTGCCCTGGCGGCGAGTCATCGACAACGTGCTCCTACCGACCCAGGTCGGGCCATCGCGCGTGCGCGGCAAGCTCGGCATGTCGCCGGACGAGGCTCTCGCCGTGGTCGGGCTCACCTCCTTCTCTCAGGCGTACCCGTCCCAGCTCTCGGGAGGAATGCGGCAGCGGGTCGCCATCGCGCGGGCGCTGGTGACCAAGCCCGACATTCTCCTGATGGACGAGCCGTTCGGCGCCCTGGACGAGCTGACCCGCGACCGGCTGAATGTCCAGCTTCTGGACATCTGGCAGGCCAGCAAGACGACGATCGTCTTCGTCACGCACTCGATCCCGGAGGCCGTGTTCCTCGGGCAGCGCGTGATCCTCATGTCCTCCAGACCGGGTCGCGTCAGGGCGACGGTGGAGGTGCCTCTGCCGTACCCCCGCGAGTTGTCCTTGCGAGACAGCCCCCAGTTCACCGGCATCGTCGCCCAGTTGCGGCGCCTGCTCACCGAGGAGGAACTGTGACCGTCCAGTCGGGCACTCGTGAGCACGGCCGCCTCCAGGAAAAAAGGAGGTCGAAGAAGCGGTCACCGATCGCGCGAACTCTCGTACCGGCCATGGGCTTCGTCCTGTTCGTCGCGCTGTGGGAAGCCGTGGTTCGGGCCTTTGCCGTGCCCGTCTACCTGGTGCCGGCCCCCTCGGAGGTCTTCACCGCTTTTGTCGACAACTGGGAACTCATCTACTCCAACACCGGTCAGACCGCGCAGGAGGCCTTCCTAGGCTTCGCGATCGGAAACGCCGCGGCCATCGCGCTGGCCGTCGTCTTCGTGATGAGCCCGTTCCTCGAACGACTCACCTTTCCCATCGTGGTCGGCCTGCGCACGGTCCCGATCATCGCCATCGCGCCGATCCTCATCATCATCTTTGGCAACGACGCCACACCCAAGATCGTGATCGCGGCGTTGATCTCGTTCTTTCCGACGCTGGTCAACGCGATCGTCGGCTTCAAGAACGTCGATCCCAAGATGCTGGAGCTCATGGCGATCCTCTCGGCGCGGCCGTGGGAGACGTTCCTGCGGGTGAGGGTGTTCAGCGCCCTTCCCTTCATCTTCTCCGCACTGAAGATCGCAACAGGGAACTGCGTGCTCGGCGCCGTGGTGGGTGAGTGGATCGGCGCGGACAGGGGACTCGGCTACCTGATCATCCAGTCGACGTTCGACTTCAACACGACACTGCTGTACGCGACGATGTTGGTCGTCTCGATACTCGCGATAATCGCCTTCGGGCTCGTCGCCGTCGCCGAGAAGCTGATCGTGCGCTGGGAGCAGGAGCCGGCGCGATGACCTTCGAGGAAGAGTTCCGCGGCGTCATCGGCACCTCCGTCACCGAGTCCACGCCGTGGTGGCCCGAGACTCCCAGCCACTCAAACCGGCCCAACATCGTCGTGATCGTCCTCGACGACACCGGATTCGCGGACCTCGGCTGTTACGGATCGGAGATCAGGACGCCTAACATCGACCGGCTCGCCTCCGACGGCCTGCGCTTCAGGAACTTCCACACCACGCCACTGTGCTCCCCGACCCGGGCGGCCCTCCTCACCGGCCGGAATTCACACAACGTCGGTATGCGGTTCCTGTCCGAGGTGGACACCGGATTTCCCAACTGCCGTGGCCAGATCTCCGCCACCTGCGGCACGCTCGCCCAGATCCTTGACACGAACGGTTACGCGACCATGGCGGTCGGCAAGTGGCACCTCGCGCCGCTGACGGAGACCTCGCACGCCGGCCCCTTCCACAACTGGCCGTTGGGCCGGGGATTCCAGCGTTTCTACGGCTTCATGGGCGGGGTGACCGACCACTACACACCGGAGCTCGTCCGGGACAACACACGGATACGCCGGGACTTCGGCGACGACTACCACCTGTCCGAAGACCTGACCGACGAAGCCGTGCTCTTCGTACGCGAACAGACCTCACTGGCTGCCGACCGGCCGTTCTTCCTCTATCTGGCCTTCGGCGCGACCCACGCGCCGTTTCAGGTGCCGGTGCACCTGGTGGAGAAGTACGACGAGGTCTTCGCGCACGGCTGGGACCGGGTTCGCCTGGAACGCCTCCAGCGGCAGATCGAGCTTGGGATCGTTCCACAGGGGACGGAGCTGGCAGAGCGGCCCCAGGACATACCGGCCTGGCATGACCTCGACGACCGGCAGCGCCGCGTCGCCACCCGGCTGCAGGCGACCTACGCGGCCTTCCTCGAGCACACCGACACACAGATCGGACGGCTGCTCGACGCACTGGGCGAATGCGGCGTTCTCGACGACACGATGATCGTGCTGCTGAGCGACAACGGTGCCAGTCACGAGGGCGGGAGCGGCGCCATGCAGGTGCTCGCCCCGTACAACGGCCTGTCGGAGGAGCTGTCCGAGTCGGAGCGCTTCCTTGAGTCAGCCGGGGGCAGGACGACCGCCCCGCACTACCCGGCAGGCTGGGCCATGGCGAGCAACACCCCGTTCCGGCGTTACAAGCAGTACGTGGACGGCGGTGGTGTCAACACGCCGCTGCTGGTCCGCTATCCCCACAGGATCGGAGACGCCGGGGCGGTGCGGACGCAGTTCGTGCACGCCATCGACATCACCCCGACGATCCTCGACGTCGCCGGCATCGACCCGCCGAGGTCGATCGCCGGTGTGCTGCAACGTCCGATGGACGGGCGGAGCGTCGCCGCCGTACTCGACGATCCGGACATCCCCGCAGGCCGCCGAACCCAGGCATTCGAGATGTTCGGTCACCGGGCGCTGGTGCACGAGCGATGGAAGATCGTCGCCGAGCACATGACGGGTGCGGACTACGCCCAGGACCGGTGGCACCTGTACGACCTCCACACCGACGTCTCGGAATGCCACGACCTCGCCGCCCAGCAACCTCGTCTCGTCGAGCAACTGGCCGCACTCTGGTGGCGGGAGGCCGAGGCCAACGGCATCCTCCCGCTGGACGACCGTCCCATGCGCGACATGCTCAACGGCGGCCACGTCGCCCCCGCCTACCGACGCACCCGGTGGACCCTGTATCCGCCGACCTACGTTCCGTACGGCCTCGCCCCCAACCTGGCGAGGCTTGCCTGGAGCTGCCGGGCAGACCTGCTGGCCGGGGAGGGCGACGGGACGGTGTTCGCCCAGGGCAGCGCGCTCACCGGGCACGGGCTCGGCATCATCGACGGGATCTTGGTCTACGAGTACAACGCGCTCGGCCACCGCACCCGTGTCAGTGCCGGGATGCCCGTTCCCGCCGTCCCGGCGCGAGTGGAGATCTCGTTTCGCCCCGCGCGGGAGCAGGGCGGCAGCGTCCGGCTGCTCATCGACGATGTGACCGTCGGCGAGGGACGTATCCCCCTGACGCTCAACAACGTCTCGTTCCTCGGCCTGGCCGTTGGGCGTGACAGCGCCTCACCGGTACTCAGTGGTGGGGTGCTGGAGCGTCTGCTGCGACTGGACCTCAGACTGCTTGAGGAGCGTCCCACATGACCGGGCCCGCTGCCGCCGAGGGAATGGTCTGGATTCCCGGCGGCAGAACCATCGTGGGGTGTGACACCGCGTATCCGGAGGAAGCCCCCGCGCGCGAGGTGCTCGTGGCCGGCTTCTGGATGGACCCCTGCCCGGTGACAAACCGGCAGTTCGCTGAGTTCGTCGAGGCGACAGGCCATGTCACCGACGCGGAACGTCCGCTGGACGCGAGCGTGTACCGCGACCTGCCTCCTGACCTGCGAGCCCCCTCCTCTCTGCTCTTCACTCCCGGTGACCATCCAGTCGACCTGCACGACGCCTCGCAGTGGTGGCAGGTCGTACCGGGCGTCACCTGGTATCACCCCTCAGGGCCGGGCAGTGACATCGCCGGTGTGGAGGACCATCCGGTGGTCCACGTCACGATCGAGGACGCCCGCGCCTACGCGCGCTGGCGAGGAGCCGAGCTCGCCGGCGAGGACGAGTGGGAGCACGCCGCGCGCGGAGGTCTGCACCAGGCGCGCTACGAGTGGGGCGACGAGTTCACCCCCGGCGGGGAGCACCGGGCGAACACCTGGCAGGGCCGATTCCCCTGGGAGAACCTCGCCGCGGACGGCTGGGTGGGGACCTCCCCCGTCGGCTCCTACCCGGCCAACCGGTACGGCCTCCACGACATGACGGGAAACGTGTGGGAGTGGACCACCAGCTGGTGGACCGCCACCCGCCGGTCAGCGAAAGCCCCGTCACCCTGCTGCGGCACCCCGCGAGTTCCGGACGACGCGTGGGATCTCGCGATGCCACAAGCCCATATTCCGCGCTTCGTCATCAAGGGCGGCTCGCATCTGTGCGCCCCCAACTACTGCCGACGCTACCGACCGGCAGCTCGCAGTCCCCAGGCCGCCGACACGTCGAGCTCACATCTCGGCTTTCGGTGCATTCTCCGTACGGCCTCTCCTTTCATGAGAACACCCCCAGAGGACACCCATGTCAAACAATGATCTCTCCCGGCGCTCCGTGCTCAAGACAGCGCTCGCAGGCGTCGCCGGGCTAAGCTCAGCCACTCTGCTCGCGGGTTGCGGGCAGGACCGTCGCGACGCGGGCACACAGAACACCGCCGCGCCCGGCGCGAAGAATCTCTCCCTGCAGCTCGCCTGGCTCGCCAACGTCCAGTCGGCCGGCGAGATCGCGGCCGACAAGCTCGGGTACTTCAAGGAAGTCGGGCTGACGGTCGCCACCCGGCCAGGTGGCCCGAACGCCAATCCGATCCCGCTGGTGGCGGGGGGAAACTCCCTGGTCGGAATCACCTACGCGCCCGCGCTGATGTTGGCGCGCAGTCAGGGCATCCCCGTCCGCTGTTTCGGCGCCGCGATGCAGAAGGCGCCGCTGGCCTACTTCTCCCTGAAGAGCAGCGGCATCACCGACGTGAGTCAGTACAAGGGCAAGAAGATCGGGGTGCAGGTCGGTGGAGAGCCCCTGCTCTCCGCGCTGCTCCGCAAGAACGGCCTGGACCTGTCGGACGTCGAACTGGTCAAGGTCGGCGCGGACACGACCCCGCTCATCACGGGGCAGGTAGACCTCTTCGCCGCCTGGGTGCTCAACCTCCAGCAACTGGCTCCCGCCAAGGAGAAGGGCCTCAACCACCAGACCCTGTGGGACAACGGCGTGCGCATCCAGTCCAACTACTACATCGCCACGGAGGAAACCCTCACCAACCGCCGAGACGAGCTGGTCGCCTTCCTCGAAGCGGTCTCCAAGGGATGGGCCTACGCGATCGACAACCCACAGCAGGCGGTCGACATGGTGGCCGAGGCCGCTCCCGGGCTTCAGAAGAAGCACGAGCTTGAGGAGATCAAGACCCTTCTTCCTGACTTCCTCTACGGACCCCAGACCCAGCAGCACGGATGGGGGTGGATGGACAAGGCGCTCTGGGAGAGCGCGCTCAGCGAGTACCAACAGCTCGGTGTCCTGAAGAAGCCGGTCAGCGTCGACGAGATCGCGACCTGGGAGGTACTCAACGGCGCTACGGGGCGTGCACGACGCTAGGAGGCGTGGTCGACTCCATCGGTGAAATTCCGAGGTACCCTCATCCGGCTTCGATGGCGGGCCTGCGATGGCATGGAGATCCACACCACGCCGGGACAGTGCTCATGCGAGGCCGGCCGCTGCTCAACATCACGCCCCGACGAACGGGACGCGAGCGCGCACTCAAGGGCGGATATCACCGCGCCCGAAAGACCCGCCCATAGCTGTTCTCCCCTCATCATCGATCGGATCGGAGCATGACGTGAACATGTCTGATTTACGCGGAAAGCACATCGTGCTGTTCATCTGCGACCAAATGCAGTACATGAGACAGGGCCGTGTCGATCCTCTGGCCCGGACGCCCAACCTCGACGCGCTCGCCGACGAAGGCGTTTTCTTCGACCGGTTCTACTGCTCGAACCCACAATGTTCACCGTCTCGCATGTCCCTGCAGACAGGCCTCCACCCCCACGAGGCCGACGTGATGGTGATCTATGGCTTCGGTGGCCATACCGGCCACCTTGGCCCCCGGCACCGCACCATCGCGCAGGTCCTCAAGGAACACGGTTACCGGACCGCCTACTTCGGTAAGAGTCACTTCGGGTACCCGCTTGAGAAGCTCGGCTACGAGAATGGGATCGAACGCGGTGGCGGAAGTTCCCTGGCCGTCGTGGACGAGGAGATCACTCGCGACGCCACGAACTTCCTGGCGAGCTACGACGCGACGGAACCGCTCTTCCTAGTGATATCCCTCCATCAGCCGCATCCCCCCTTCGAGTCCGTCGAGCCATACATCCGGTCGTTCGACCCGGAACAGATGCCGATTCCCCCCTCCTTTGCCGACGACCTGGCCGGCAAGCCCGAGTTCCAGAGAAAAAGAAGAGAGTCACCCGGAGGAGGCGTCACCAGGCAACAGTTGCGTCTTGAAATGGCGCAGTACTACTCAATGATCACCAAAGTAGACGAACTCTTTGGCAGAGTCCGCCACGCACTCGAGGGCCGCGGTCTTTGGAACGATTCGGTTATCGCGTTCACATCAGATCACGGCGACATGATGGGCGGCCACGGCCTGCGGCTGAAAGGCACGTTCCCGTACGAAGAACTCTTCCGTGTTCCTCTGATCATCAAGGCGCCCGGTGTCGCGGGTGGTGCCCGCACGGCGAGCCTCGGAGTGAACGTGAGCCTGCCCCGAACTCTGATGGAACTCGCCGGGGTGGAAGTGCCCGACGACTGGCCGAACCGCTCGGTCACCGATGTGGTGCTCCGGCAGGCAGAAGGTCCTGAGCAGGTCTTCATGGAGCACTACGGCGCCTACTGGGGGTGGCACCCGTTCCGGATGATCGTGACTCGTTCCTACAAGTACGTCTACTACTACGGCCCCGACGAGCCCGCCGAGGAGTTGTACGACCTTCAGCATGATCCCCGCGAGGAGCGCAACCTCGCCGCCGACACAACATACGAGGACCTGAAGCATCGACTCAAGGCCAAGCTTGAGTTGTGGTGGCGCACTACGGGGGGCAGGACGTTCACGTACTACGAATCAGATGAGTTCAAGCGTATCGACGCCGCGACCTTGGTCGACGACAACGAGCTTTGGGCCTTCACGTGAACCGTGGCCACCGTGGTGTCGGCCGCGCTCAGGTTCCTTGGCGTGCGGTCGGGTTCGGTGGTTGCTCGTCTTGATTTCGGCGGCGGCCTCCGCGGCGACGGGGGCCGCCGCGGGGAGCGCTTGGCGCTCGGAGTCGGAGCGTGCGGCAAGGGCAGCGGCTTCAGGTCTCTCAGCACCTGCTGAGCCTGATCGTGGGCCTGACGGAGAAGCTCATCGAGCAGTTCGGACGAGCGCCCCGATCAACATGGCCAGCGCGACCAGGCGCTGCTGCACGCCGTCGCGCAGGTCGCGCTCGATGCGCCTGCGCTCCTGATCGACCGCCGCCACGATGCCCGTCCATGTCCCGGCCGGTTCGGTGCGGTCCGGCCCCGGCCGAGAGGGTCCCGAGCGCGAGACCGGCAAGCGCCCGGCAGGCCCTGCTCAGCGGGTTCACGATCAGGCGTGGTGCTTGCCCTTGCGCCGGTCGGACAGCCTGACGACCACGAAGACCACCACGGCGAGGATCACGATGCCCAGCACGGCCTTCGAGACGATCCCCATGTAGTCCTCGACCAGCGACCAGTTCTCTCCCAGCAGGAACCCCGCCATCACGAACGCCGTGTTCCAGATGAGGCTGCCCAGGGTGGTGAGGAGGGTGAAGATGAGGATCGGCATGCGCTCGACCCCCGCCGGGATCGAGATGAGGCTCCGGAAGATGGGGATCATCCGGCCGAAGAAGACGGTCTTCCTTCCGTGCTTGGCGAACCACGCCTCGGTCTTCTCGATGTCGGAGACGCTGACCAGCGGCAGCTTGGAGGCGATGAACACCACACGTTCGCGGCCCAGCAGGGCCCCGACCGCGTACAGCGCCAGCGCGCCGATCACCGATCCCAGGGTCGTCCAGAGCACGGCGTCGAACAACCCCATGTTCCCGTTCCCCTTGCTCGCGGTGAACCCGGCCAGCGGCAGGATCACCTCGCTGGGCAGCGGCGGGAAAAGGTTCTCAAGTGCGATCGCCAGCCCCGCCCCTGGCCCACCCAGGGTTTCCATAAGGTTGATCGCCCATCCGGCGACTCCGTCGAGATTCGGTGAACTCATAGGGACAAGGCTACGGAGAGTTGGGTAGGGCGTGGATGAGGAATGCGCCCGCTTCTGCCTCGTACACGCCACAGGGTTCGGCTGCGGAAAACCACAGGTGCCTGGAACTCCATCGTGACGATCACGAAATCTCCGGAGTTCTCGCACGTCAGAGTAGGTATTGGCCGGCCAGGCGGGTACGGCGGGCAGAGGCCGTCGCGGCCCGGGAAGGGGCGGGCGCACCCGCCTTCCGGCCGGGCTCTCCGCCCCCAACTGTGACCTATCCCACATTGACCACCGCCAAAAAGCGGTTTGGGCCCACGCGAGGGACGTCCAGATATCTTTACTCTTATACGGTCCGGCACCGTTTCAGCTGTTTCTGAGATGGACCGTCTCGCCCTGCTCGATCCTGGCGCGGCCTGCGGTCAGCGTGGCGACCCAGCCGGGGAAGTCGGCCAGGTCACGCTCGCGTACCGCGACGCGGAAGCCGACCTCCGCGCCGTAGCGGACCTCCCTGACCTTGTACGGC
The DNA here is from genome assembly GCF_040607515.1 of Streptosporangium sp. NPDC005286. NCBI lineage: Bacteria > Bacillati > Actinomycetota > Actinomycetes > Streptosporangiales > Streptosporangiaceae > Streptosporangium > Streptosporangium sp. NPDC005286. Next base: position 38,279 of record NZ_JBEXGU010000061.1, read on the forward strand.
GAGATGCGCAGGTCGTTCTCCAGCCGCCCGGCCTGGACGTGGTCCACGGTCACGGTCATGACCCTGGCGGGCACCATCTCGACCAGTGGTGTGAGATCCAGCGTCTTGCCGACCGACGAGCCGTACGCGCGGACCAGGCCTCCCGCTCCGAGCTTCACCCCGCCGAAGTACCGGGTGACCACCGCCACCACGTCGGCGACGCCCCTGCGCAGGAGGGTCTCCAGCATCGGGGTACCCGCGGTGCCACCGGGCTCGCCGTCGTCGTCGGCCCGCTGGATGTGGCGGTCGCCGCCGATCACGTAGGCCGAGCAGTTGTGCGTGGCGTCACCGTACAGCCGTTTGCGGCCGGCGATGAACTCCCTGGCCTCTTCCTCCGAGGCGACCTGACCGATGGCGCACAGGAAACGGGAGCGTTTTATGTCGATCTCGTGCTCTGTCGTGTTCCGCGGGGTCAGGTACGGGTCGGGCATTCGGCAAGGGTATCGGCGGGGTCCCCGGTTCGCGCCGCCGCGCACGTGTTTCCGGCCGCCCAGGGTACGCCCTGATGCCGAAGCCCTCGCGGCAGGTGGTTCGATGCTTGATCGCCGCCGCGGAAAGGAGTTCGGGGCTGGGCTCTCGCCGTGTTCGCCCGGCCGGCTCCCCCGGGAATCCGGCGGCGCGGGTCCCGCCGGAGGCACATCAGGGTCGGGATACGGAACGGATGTTGCGTTTATTTACAACGCGACAAAACTCCCTCTCGACGTCGAAATAGGAGAGAAGCGCCTGGCGTTCATTGAACGGAACAGCGCGGCTCGCCCCCATGAGCTGGGGATAGGCGTCGGCGACTGGAACTCCCGCCATGGGGCAGGCCCTTGGGGCACGACAACCCCATGGTGGGACGCTTGCCTTCGCCGGGAAAGGGGTTATATTTACCAATAATAATAGTAGGGATTAAGGGTAATAACGATGCCCCTGCCGAATTTCCTCACGATCGGTGCCCCTAAAACCGGGACCACCGCCCTGCACGCCGCACTGGCCCGGCACCCGGAGCTGTTCATGTCCCCGGTGAAGGAGCCGAAGTTCTTCCTCAGTGACGGCCCCCCTCCCAGCAGGGGAGGCCCGGGCGACGCCCAGACCTACCGCGAGCACGTCTGGCGGCGCGAGGACTACGAAGCCCTGTTCGACGCGGCACCGCCGGGAACGCTCACCGGCGAGTCCACCCCGTTCTACCTCTACGACCTGGCGGCCCAGCGGCGCATCAGGAAGACCATCCCCGACGCCAGGCTCATCGTGGTGCTGCGCGACCCGGTGGAGCGCGCCCACTCCAACTGGACGCATCTGTGGTCGGCCGGACTGGAGCCGATCGGCGACGTGCTGGAGGCCTGCGCCGAGGAGGAGCGAAGGGTCACGGCCGGCTGGGCACCGTTCTGGCACTACCTGGGGCTCGGCAAGTACGGCAGACAGCTGGAACACCTGTTCACCCTGTTCCCCCGCGAGCAGGTGCTCGTCTACCGCTACCGCGACCTGGTCGACCGGCCCGCCGACACCCTGGACCGGATCTGCCGCTTCCTCGGCGTGGAGACCGGCGTCGTCACCGAGGTCCCCCGGGAGAACGTGACCGCCCATCCGGAGCCGACCCGCGGACACCGGATGCTGTCGCGGGCGTTGCGCGTGGGGTCGTCCGTGGGACGATTCCTGCCGTCGCGGGTGAGCGTGGCGCTGACCGACCCGCTGGAGCGCAAGCTGCAGCGGCGGGCCCGCTCCCGCCAGCCGCTGACCTGGGACCAGCGAGAGAAACTGATCTCCCACTTCACCCAGGACGTGGCGCTGCTGCAGAGGGTGACCGGCGAGGACTTCAGCGACTGGCTCCGTCCCCGCGAGCGCTCCGGCGGCCTGGTGGGCGTCCGCCCCAACGGCCAGCGCCAGGCCCGCAACGGCCGCCCCCAGGGTTGACCCCCTCCCTCGGGCGGGACAGTGGGGGCGAGCCCCGTACCAGGCCGCGATCGGCACCGCCCGCTACGGGGCTCGTGGGCCTCACCGTGCCCGGCCGTGCCCGGCCGGGGCGTGATCGGCATGGCCCCGCGCAGGTCGGCGGCCGTGCTCAGCGCAGCTCGGTGCGGAGCTCGTGCGCCCCGTCCGCGCGGGTGTACTCGTAGTAGAGCCGCCGCCCGCCCTCCGGCAGGTCCACGATGTCCAGGTAGCGCAGGCCGCCGCCCGCGTGCGGCGAGAGGGCGGCGGGCCCGGTGCCGACCGGGGTCAGCTCCGCCGGGTCGGCGCCGACCGCGACACCGGTCTTCTCCTCGTAGTTCTCCACCGCGGTGGCTCTGCCGTCGTAGAAGGCCACCACCTGCTCCCCGAGGAAGCGGACCGCCGCCACCCGTGCCCCCCGGGCGTCCCAGGCTCCGGGCCGGCCGCTGAGCGCGGTGCCCTGCCAGGTCCACTCGATGCCGTCGGCGCTGGTGGCGTAGTCGGTCACCATCTGGTCGGCCTCGTCGTCCTCCGCCAGGGGGTGGCAGGAGGCCCACAGATGCCACACGTCGCCCCGCCGCACGATCACCGGGTCCTTGACGCCGGTCTTCGGGTCGCCGGGTAGCACCACCTGCCGCTGCGCGGCGCGGAACCCGGACGGGTCGTCGGCCTCCAGCACCTCGACCCGCCAGTGCTTGGTGTCGTAGGTGGCGCAGCTGAGGTAGAGCCGCCAGCGCCCTTCCGGTGTGCGGACCAGGGTGGGCCGCTCCAGTGACTCGGTGTCCATCTCCTGCCTGCCGATGGTGAGCAGGGTCTCGAACCGCTCACCGTCGGTGGAGCGGGCAACGACGACGGCGTAGCCGCGGCCCTCGCCGACGGGGCGGCGCAGCCGGTAGGCGAGGTAGATCAGCCCGTCGCTCGCCACGGCGCTCGGCGCACCGGCCCAGTGGCCCGCGCCCGGCTGGGCCGGTTCGATCGCGACTGTGGAACGGCCCGGGTCGGGAAGGAAATCCTCGATTGTCACGACACCGAGATTAGGCAGGCCCTGGGTGGCACTCACGGAGAATCACCAATCATGGTCACGAGTTTTGTCACCCCTTGACGGCCAAAGGGTGCGTCGTTCTCGGGGCCTCCGGTGTGAGAGGCGCGGCGGCTGCCGCCCCTCCACGGCCGGACCGGCACGATCGGGCGCGCGGGGGTGACGTGGCCCGGATGCCGTGCGCGCCAGGGGACGGGTCCGTGATGCCGGGGCCCGCGGAGACCTCGATGCCGACCGTACAGGGTACGGGGACGTGCGCGGGCCCGAGCCGCGCGGGCCCCCGGCCAGGCCGGCGCCCGCGCCGTGCTCCCCCGCGATGACCGTCCGGTTCACCGGCGACGCGCCTTCCACGCTCTTCAGGACCGGCGGAGCGTCGCGCTCGGCAGCGGGATGGCGGGGAACGGGTTGTCCGGCGGCAGGATGAGCCGCCGGGCCTCCTGCGGGCGCGCGGTGGCGTCCAGGTGCAGGAGCGCGGCCCCGATGCCCGCGGCGCCGACCATGTAGCCGGTGTCGGCGGTGACCTCCCAGGGGCGCAGCCGCCGGTAAGCCTGGTACCAGCGGGAGCCCCGGCCGTCGTGGCCGGTGGCCAGGCCGGTCAGGTTCTCCCCCAGCGTGCGGGCGAACTCCAGGTGCTGCGGGCGGCCGGTCGCCGCCCAGAGCCCGACGAACAGCTCCACCAGCCCGGCGGTGCCGCAGCACTGGCAGGCCGAGTTCCAGTAGCCACCGCTCTGGCTGGCGGGGGCACCGCTGCTGACGATCCCCCTGGCCAGCCGCTCGACCCAGTCGAGGTCTCCGGCGTCACCCGACACCCGGTACAGCTCGTAGAACGTCCGGGCGACCCCCGCTGAACCGGAGCAGAAGCCCAGGTAGTGCAGATCGCGGCCCTGCGGGATGTGGTGCGGCACCAGCGCACACCGCTCGGTCACGGCGCTGACCGCGCGGACGAAGTCGGCCCCCCTGCGGGAGCCGTCGAGAAAGCGGGTCTCGCCGGTCACGCCGTACAGGCGGGCGAGCAGGAAGGCGGTGCCGGCCGTGCCGGACAGGAACCCCGGGGTGACCGCGTCCAGCGGCAGGTCGGCGCAGGCGCCCTCGCCGAAGCGGTGGCCCGGGACGGCGAGCGCGGCGATGCGGGCGCCGGCCTCGACGGCGATCTCCTGGTAGGCGGGCACCCCCAGGATGCCGCCGGCGTGCAGCAGGCCGAGGATGATCCCGCCGTCGCCGCGCTGGGCGGGGTCACCGGTCCAGCCCAGGCCGCCGTCGATGGGGCGGGCGCTGCGCACGATGCGGTCGGCGACCGCGCCGGCCTCGACCTCGAAATCCCTTTCACCGGTGGCCCATCCGGCCTCGGCGAGGGCGAACATCACCCCGGCCAGACCGTGGTGGAGGGAGAGATCGGCCTGCTCCCGCCAGGTGGCGGCGAGATAGCGGGCCCCGGCCCCGGCATCGTCCAGGTAGCCCTCGTCACCCGTGGCGGCGGCGAGCTCCAGGAAGAACAGGATGATCCCGGCCGCCCCCGAGTACAACGACAGGGGGTGGTCGGGCATGGCGGCCCGGCCCCGGGGGTCGGGGTTGGCCTGCCAGTGCCGTCCCCGTTCGTCGTCCACGGCCGCCGAGCGGATCCAGCGCGCGGCCTCGACCGCGGTGGCCAGCGGGCTCTCCGCCCCCGACTCCAGGCTCATGGCGGCTCCTTCATACGGCGAGACAATCATGTTACCTGTATTTCCTACAGGATCAATAGGTAATGCGGTGACGCCTGCCCGTGGACCGCGCGGGCCGGGTACGCGGGCCTTCCCTCACCGGCGCTCAGGCGGAGCGGCCCGGAGGAACCAGATCGCTCATGACCGATCCCGCCAGATCGAACCCGCCGACATGGGCGAGGTAGCCGCCGGGCTCGAAGATCGATCCGTCCAGCGGGATGAACACTCCCCCCGCCTGCCGGACCAGCAGCGACCCCGCCGCCACGTCCCATGGACTGACCCTACTGCCGTAGGCGACGTCCGCCCACCCTCCCGCGACATGGGCCAGCTTGAGCGCCGTGCTGCCCGGACGGCGTGTGGAGGCGAACGACGCCAGCATCCGGCCGAACTCGCGCAGCACCTCCTCCCCGCCGTCGGCCAGCTCGCGAGGGGTGGGATAACTGGTCAGCAGCATCGCCTCCCGATCGCGCGTGGCACCGGCGCTGCGCAACCGCACGTCGTTGCACCAGGCCCCGCCCAGGTCGGCCCGGAACTCGTCGTCGCGCACCGGGTCGTAGACCACCCCGGCGACCACCTCGTCCCCGGCGGCGGCGGCGATCGACACGCAGAAGAAGGGCAGCCCGGCGGCGAAGTTCGCGGTCCCGTCGATCGGGTCGACGTACCAGCGGATCTCACCGGACCCTTCGCTGCCGCCCTCCTCGCCGATGACCGTGCTGCCCGGGACGCGCCTCTCGATGACCTCCCGGATGGTCTCCTCCGCGGCGCGGTCGTGCTCGGTCACCGGATCGTGGAAGTCACTCTTGGTCTCGACCGCGGGACGCGACCTGAACGCCTTGCGGAGCCGCTCGCCCACCGCGCGGGCGGCCTCGACCGCGACGGCCGAGAGCTCTGTCGAGGTGCTCTGATCCATGCTTCCTCCATTGACGCGATCGGGCCGCGCCGGTCGCCGGCGGTCTCGGGAGCGGACCGGGCGGCAAGGATCCGGTGAGCCTGCCGATCAGCGCCGAGAGCCGCCCCGACTCCCATCCTGTACGAGAACGCACGCCCCCTACCCGCGTGGCGGGCATCTCCGCGAGCCTCGGCCGTTTTTCGTCAGGACGTTCCGATCCCCTCCGGGGGGCGGGGCCCGTACGGAACGCGCGCGGCGATCGCCTCCCGGAGATCACGCTCGTCGGGCATCGGCCAGATCGACAGAACGACTAGAAGTCGTACTTAAAGGTCAAATCTGCATCAAACAACCAGTAGCCGGGAGCATCCACCGCATGGCATTTCGCCCGATGGGGATGTCATACCGGTAATCACCGCTAAGAAAGCCTGGCGTATGACCCCAGATCCGAGACAAGACGATGCGCGGCCGGAGAGATGAACAGGCGGCGGTCCTCGCCCTGCTGGAAGGCATCGCGTCCACGGCAGGGAACGTCATGCTCGTCGAGGGCGAGCCGGGGATAGGCAAGACGCTGCTGCTCGGCGAGGCCGTCGGCCTCGCGGCCGCGCGGGGGACGGCGGTCGCGAGCGGGCGGGCCGACGAGCTGGGACGGCTGACACCGCTGGGGCCGCTGCTGTCGGCCCTGGAGGAGTCGCCGGCGCCCATGACCGTGGCCAGGAACGCCTTCCCCGACGGTCCCGGCCTGCTGCTCTGGCTGGCCGAGCAGGTCAGGACCTCGCTGGAGAGAAGGCTGGGCGCGGGGCCGCTGCTGGTCACCCTGGACGATCTCCAGTGGGCCGATCCGGCCACGCTCATGGCCCTGCGCACGCTGCCCTCGCGGCTGGCCGAACGCCCGGTGGCATGGCTGCTGGCCTGCCGCAGCACCCCGGCGCGCGGCGACGCCAGACGGCTGTTCGACCTGCTCGAGGAGGAGGGCGCCACCCGGACCGTGCTGCGCCCGCTCGACGACGGTGCGGTCACCGAGATCTCCACCGACATCCTGGGCGCGGCTCCCGGGAAGGATCTGGCGGCGCTGGCCGCCCAGGCCGGCGGCAACCCGCTGCTGCTGTCCGAGTATCTCACCGGACTGTGCGAGGAGGGCGCCGTCCTCGTGCGGGACGGCGTCGCCCGGCTGGCCGAGACCACTCCCGCCGGGGCGGAGCTGCCCCTGCGGGTGCACACCGCCGTCCGGCGGCGGCTGAACGAGCTCGGCACCAGGACCAGGTACCTGCTGGAGGCCACGGCGGTGCTCGGGCGCTCGTTCTCACCGGCGTACGCGGCCGAGATGCTCGGCGAGACCCCGGCGGCACTGCTTCCCGCGCTGGAGGAGGCCCTGGCCGCGGGTGTGCTCGTCACCACCCCCGACGAGCTGGCGTTCAGGCACGAGCTGCTGTGGCGCTCGGTCGTCGAGAAGGTGCCCCAACCGGTGCGGCGAGCGCTGCGCGAACAGGTCGAGCGCGCCGCCCGGACACGCCCGGCCCGTCTGACCGGGGGCGGCGACGCCGAGACGCTGACGGACCTGGCCCTGCTCGCCTGGGACGAGGGCAGGCTCTCGTACGGGCTGGACCTGGCACGCGAAGCCGTGGAGCAACCGGCCGGTGGACGACGGCGGCAGCAGCCCCGGGCGGTGCTGGCCTCGATGCTGATCGACCTCTGGCTGCTGGACGAGGCGGAGGCCACGACGGAGATCGCCGCGGCCGAGGCCGAGTGCGAGCCGGCCTGGGCCGCGGAGATCCCCGTCCTGCGCGCCCGCCTGCACCTGGCCGCGGGCAGGCTCGGCAGCGCGATCGAGCACGCGGAGGCCGGTCTGGCCGCCGCCGGGACCCTGGGCGCCCCGTCACCGGCCTCCTCGGCCCTGTCGGTGCTCGGCACCGCGTCGCTGCGGGCGGGCGACCTGCCGGGGGCCATCAGGTACATGGAGAGGAACCTCGTCGGGTCGGCGCGAGACCTGCCCCCGCGCACGCGGCTGCGCTCGGAGCTGGTGGCCGGGCGGATCAACGAGGCGCGCGACGGAGCCGCGGGCGGGATGAGCTCGCTCGGCGGGCTGTACGACGCGCTGCCTCGGCACACCGGGGCGCTGACCAGCGAGCCCACCGCCGCGGCATGGCTGGTACGGATGGCCATGGCGACGGGTCAGCGGCACCGGGCCGACGCCGTGGTCGACGCGGCCGAGGGCATCGCCTGGCGCAGCCCCGGCCTGCCCAATCCGTCGGTGGCCGCCGACCACGCCCGTGGACTGCGGGAGGGCGACCCCGAGGCGCTGGGCCGCGCGATGGCCGGGCACGGCGATCCGTGGGCCAGGGGTTCGGCGGCGGAGGATCTGGGCGTGCTGCTCGGCGCGGGCGGCTGCCGGGATACGGCCGTGGAGAACCTCAAGATCGCGCTCGCCTGCTACGGCGCGGTGGAGGCCGTCCGTGACGCCGCGCGGGTAAGGGGCAGGCTGCGGCTGCTGGGCGAGCGGCGCCGCCACTGGGTCAGGACCGCCCATCCCACCTCGGGGTGGGCCAGCCTGACCGGCACCGAGCAGGCCGTCTGCGACCTGGTCTCCCAGGGGCTGACGAACCGGAACGCCGCCGAGCAGATGTTCATCAGCGAGCACACGGTCGCCTTCCACCTGCGGCAGGTCTTCCGCAAGCTGGGCATCCACTCCCGGGTCGAGCTGGCCAGGCTCTCCGCCGAGGAGGGCGCCCACCAGGGTCACCGAGCTCCTCGCTGAGATCCGCACTGAGATCCCCTGAGGTCTCCGCCCCAGGAGCCCGCTCACCTGGACCCCGTCTCAGCCACTCCCCTCACCTACCGGCGCGATCGCGCCCTCCACCCATGAGCGCGGTTCGGAGGCGGGCGCCGCGCCCGCGGGTACCCGGTTCCTCTTCCCGCAGTTCCGGCATTGCACGATATTTGATGACATTGCCGGTTCTCCTCATGCGTAGGTGACGTCGAGCTCGCCCTCGGCGAGGTCGACCCGGACCACGCCCCCCTCGTACGCCTCCCCGGACAGCAGAGCGCGGCCGATGCGCGTCTCGACCTCCCTGGAGATGAACCGGCGCAGCGGGCGGGCGCCGTACACCGGGTCGTAGCCCCGCTCGGCGATGTACCTGAGCGCCGCCTCGGTGACGTCCAGCCGGATCCCCCGCTGTTCGAGACGGGTCCGCAGCTCGACGAACATCAGGCCGACGATGCGCTCGATCTCCTCCATGGTGAGCGGCTTGAAGATCACGATGTCGTCGACGCGGTTGAGGAACTCTGGACGGAAGTGCGCGCGCAGCTCGGCCATCACCCGCTGCTGCGCCTCCTGCTCGATCTCTCCGCTCGGTGTGACGCCGTCGAGGAGGTAGACGGAGCCGATGTTGGAGGTCATGATCAGGACCGTGTTGCGGAAGTCGACGGTCCTGCCCTGCGCGTCGGTGAGCCGCCCGTCGTCCAGCACCTGCAGCAGCGTGTTGAAGACATCCGCGTGCGCCTTCTCCACCTCGTCGAAGAGCACCACGGAGTACGGCTTGCGCCGCACGGCCTCGGTCAGCTGGCCGCCCTCCTCGTACCCCACGTAGCCGGGGGGCGCGCCGACGAGGCGGCTGACCGTGTGCCGCTCCTGGTACTCGCTCATGTCGATGCGGATCATGTTGTCCTCGGTGTCGAAGAGCGCCTCCGCGAGCGCCTTGGCCAGCTCGGTCTTGCCGACGCCCGTCGGTCCCAGGAAGATGAACGACCCGATCGGGCGGCGCGGGTCCTTGATGCCGGAACGGGCCCGGATGACGGCGTCGGCCACCAACCGCACCGCCTCGTCCTGGCCGATCACCCGCTCGTGCAGGACCTGGTCCAGCCGCAGCAGCTTCTCCCGCTCGCCCTCCTGCAGGCGGCTCACTGGGATGCCCGTCCACCGGGAGACGATCATCGAGATCTCGTCGTCGGTGACGACCTCGCGCAGCAGACGCGCCGTCCCCTGCTTGGCGAGCAGACGCTCCTCCTCCGCCTCCAGCCGCCGCTCCAGCTCGGGCAGCTTGCCGTGCCGCAGCTCCGCGGCACGGTTGAGGTCGTAGTCGCGTTCGGCCCGATCGGCTTCGGCGCGTACGTGTTCGATCTCCTCGCGCAGGCTCTGGACGGCGCGTAGCGCGTGCCGCTCGGCCTCCCACTGCGCCCGCATGGCGTCGGCCTCGGCGCGCACGTCGGCGAGCTCCGCGCGCAGTTCCTCCAGGCGGACCCCGCTCGCGAGGTCCTCCTCCTTGGCGAGCGCGGCCTCCTCGATCTCCAGGCGCATCACCCTGCGGGTGAGCTCGTCGAGCGCGGCGGGCATCGAGTCGATCTCCGTACGGAGCATCGCGCACGCCTCGTCCACCAGGTCGATGGCCTTGTCCGGCAGGAAACGGTCGGAGATGTAGCGGTGGCTCAGCACGACGGCGGCCACCAGCGCGCTGTCCTGGATCTTCACTCCGTGAAAGATCTCCAGGCGCTCGCGTAGGCCACGCAGGATGGAGACGGCGTCCTCGACCGAGGGCTCGTCGACCATCACCGGCTGGAACCGGCGCTCCAGTGCGGCGTCCTTCTCGACGTGCTTGCGGTACTCGCTGAGGGTCGTCGCCCCGATCATGTGCAGCTCGCCACGGGCCAGCATGGGCTTGAGCATGTTGCCCGCGTCCATGGCGCCCTCGGCCGCTCCGGCGCCCACCACGGTGTGCATCTCGTCGACGAAGAGCAGGATCCGCCCCTCGGCGGCCTTGACCTCGTTGAGCACGGCCTTGAGGCGCTCCTCGAACTCGCCCCGGTACTTGGCCCCGGCCACCAGCGAGCCCATGTCGAGGCTGAAGACCGTCTTGCCCTTGAGTCCCTCCGGCACGTCCCCGTGGCTGATCCGCTGCGCGAGTCCCTCCACGATGGCGGTCTTGCCGACGCCGGGGTCACCGACCAGGACGGGGTTGTTCTTCGTCTTGCGGGACAGGATCTGGACGACCCGGCGGATCTCGGCGTCGCGCCCGATGACCGGGTCGAGCTTGCCCGACAGGGCGTCGGCCACCAGGTCGCGCCCGTACTTCTCCAGCGCCTCGTACGCCACCTCGGGCATCGCGGAGGTCACCCGCTGGTTGCCGCGGATCGAGGTGAGCGCCTTGAGGAAGCCGTCCCTGGTCAGCCCCTGATCGTGCAGCAGTCTCCCGGCGGAGCTCGAGCTGCCCTCCTCAAGCAGGGCGATGAGCAGGTGCTCCACCGACACGTAATCGTCCTTGAGCCGGTCGGCCTCCCGTTTGGCCGTGTCCAGCAGGCGGGAGAGCCGCTGCGTCACATAGACCTGGCCCGGCGCGGCGCCGGGACCGCTCACCTTGGGACGGCGGCCCAGCTCCGCCTCCAGATCGCCCCTGAGCCTGTCGGTGTCGACGTTCGCGTACGAGAGCAGGCGGGGTATCAGCCCCTCCGGCTGGTCCAGCAACGCCAGCAGCAGGTGCTCGCCGTCCACCTCGGTGTGCCCGAAGCGCAGGGCCTTGGTCTGCGCGTCGTGCAGCGCCTCCTGCGACTTCTGGGTCAGCTGGTTCATGTCCACGGCGAGCCTCCGGTGAGTCGGGAACGCCCACGCTGGGCGGCCTCCAGCTGGGCGATGCGGTCCAGCAGATCCAGTACGAGGCCGAGCGCGGCATAGTTGATCGAGAACCCGGCCCGCAGCCGCCGGATCCGCGCCATGGTGAGCACTTCGGGAGGCGGGAACCACAGGTGCCCGGCGGAGTCGGTCCCGGCGTCGAGCAGGCCCAGCGCGACAAGACGCCGCACCAGATCGGGGTGGGTCCCCGTCGCCCTGGCGAACGTCTCCAGATCCAGGCGCTCGGGCCTGGTGAGCTGGTAGGTCCGCTCCACTCCGCCAGGCGCCCTCCGCGGGCGGGAGGCGGAGCCCCCGGCCGGGGCCGTCCCCGGCCCGGCAGGCCGCGCCCCCGGGTGGGGC